>JBEAPQ010000158.1:0-2652 GCA_041164325.1 Planctomycetota bacterium
GCGGCGTTCGACGTTCCGCCGGGTGAGTACACCGTCTACGCGAGTCGAGGCACCGAGTGGGGTGTCGCGCAGAAGGCCGTCCGCGTGCCCGATGTCCCGGCCGGTCGGGCCGAGATCGATCGCGTCGAGCTGTCGTTGGGCCGCGAGGTCGAGACCGATGGATGGGTCGCGTGCGATACGCACCTCCACACCTTCACGAACAGCGGCCATGGCGACGCGACGCTGGAGGAGCGCGTGATCACGCTGGCCGCCGAAGGCGTCGAGCTCGCGATCGCCACCGACCACAACCACCAGACCGACTACGCGCCCTACCAGCGCGACCTGGGGCTGACCGAGCACTTCACGTCCGTGGTCGGCAACGAGGTCACGACCAAGGTGGGCCACATGAACGCCTTCCCGCTCGAGGAAGGCGGGCCGAAGCCCGACTCGACGCTGATGGACTGGGTCCAGCTGGTCCAGGGCATCCGCGAGAAGGGCGCGAAGGTCGTGATCCTCAACCACCCGCGCTGGCCGCAGATCCCGACCGGGCCGTTCGGCGAGTTCGGGCTGAGCCGGCTGACCGGCGAGCTGCCGGGGCAGACGGCGGTCCCGTTCGATGCGATGGAGCTCGTCAACTCGACGACCGTCGAGCGCGATCCGATGTTCCTGTTCGTCGACTGGTTCGCGCTGCTGAACCACGGCCAGACGATGACGGCGGCCGGGACCTCGGACTCGCACACCGTGGGGGACCCGGTCGGCCAGGGGAGGACCTACGTGCCGAGCCGGACCGACGACCCGGCGCGCATCGACGTCGACGCGTCCTGCGAGGCCTTCCAGCAGGGGCGCACGACGATCAGCATGGGGATCTTCGTCGAGGTGAACGTCGGCGACGCGAAGGGGCCGGGCGACGTCTTCCACGTGACCGGCCGCCGCGTCGGCGCCGAGCTCCGCGTCGCCGCACCGTCCTGGGTCCGGCCGCGCACGGCGATCGCCTTCGTCAACGGCATCGAGCTCGCACGCCAGGAGGTTCCGGTCGAGGGCGGAGCACCGACCGACGTCACCCTCGCGTTCAACCTCGCGCTCCCGCCGCACGACGGCCACCTCGTCTTCGTCGTCCTCGGCGACCCGGTCACTTCGCCGCATTGGCGGACGATGAACCGCTACACGCTCGCGGCCACCAATCCCGTATGGCTCGACGTCGACAGTCGCAACGGCTACCAGAGCCCGCGCTCGATCGGCGAGAGCCTCGCGCAGAGGGCGGGCGACGATCCCGAGGCGCTGGCAGCCCTCGTCGCCGATGCAGACGATGCGGTGGCCGTGCAGGCGCTCCACGCCGCCCGCCTCGGCTGGCAGAAGGGCTCGGACCTCCCGGTGATGGTCGCCAAGGCGCGGGCCAAGGTCGCCGAGGTCGTCGCCGCGCGCCCGGACCGGGCGGTGCTCCGAGAGTACCTGGACTCGCTGGGGCCATGACCGTGCGGTCCTGAGCGGGTGGGATCGCCGATGGTCCGAGCCGCGGCAGATCCGAGATGGTTCACCGGACCCTCGAACTCGGGCTGCGCCCCAACGATGCTCTGGATCGGGAGGGGGCTCGCAGCCTGAGTCCACGACGAGGCGGCAACCACCCTGACACAAGGGCTCTGCCCTGGGTCACGTCAAGGGCACTCGTAGTTGCCGCAGAAGGGGTTGGGGCAGGAGAGTCTCGCCCGAATCGGCTGAGCTACCCCTCGTTCCAATTCTCCCACCGCTCGTAGGCGGCGGTGAGTTCGGCGTCGAGCTTGGCCTCGCGCTCCTGGAGGTCGCGCATGCGGGCGGCGTCGAGGTAGTTCTCCTCCTGGGTCATCGCGGTCCGCACCGACTCGAGTTCCTCCTCGAGCGCGAAGATCTGCTCCTCGAGCTTCTGGAACATCATCGGGTTCCGGATCTTCGTCGGGGCGGCGGACGAGGTCGGCGCGGATGGCTTCGCGGACTGCGCTGCGGTGGTTTCCGTGCGCCGGGCGGGCGTGGCGTCGGCGGCAGCGCGGACGAATGCGTCGAAGCCGCCGTCGAAGGTGCGGAGGCGCTGGTTCTCGAGGGCCAGGATGCGGTTGGAGGCTGAGGCGAGGAGCTGGCGGTCGTGCGTGATCAGCAGGACCGCGCCCGGGAACTCCGCGATCGCCTGCTCGAGCCCTTCGCGTCCGGCGACGTCGAGGTGGTTGGTCGGCTCGTCGAGGCAGAGCATGTCGTGGTGGGACCGCGTCAGGCGCGCGAGGCTGAGTCGCTGCTTCTCGCCGCCGGACAGGCCGTCGACCGGGGCCTCGACGTCGTCGCCGCTGAACAGGAACAGCGCGAGATGGTCGCGCAGCTCCTTCTCGGTGGCCTCGGGGTCGAGCATCCGCAGCGCGTCGAGGACCGTGCGTCCGTGCGGCAGGTCGGTGACGTCCTGGCTGAACGTGCCGATCTGGATGCCGTGCGCGCGGCGGATCTCGCCGTGGGCCAGCGGGTGCCGGCCCGCGATCGCGCGGAGCAGCGTGCTCTTGCCGGTCCCGTTGCGCCCGACGAGGCCCATGCACTCGCCGTGGACGATGCGGAACGAGCCGTCGGCGACCAGCGTCCGGTCGCCGATCCGCAGCGACAGGTCGATGCCCTCGAGAATCGTCTGGCCGCTCTGCCCGCGGACCTTGTCCGCGAACTGGA
>JBEAPQ010000159.1:0-10964 GCA_041164325.1 Planctomycetota bacterium
CGCTGATGGCCGCTGACCCCGGACATCCGGACATCGTCGAGCGGCACGTCTACCTCGACGCCGACCTCTCGCGGCCCGAGTGCATCGACACGGGGCGATTCCGCGTCGGCATCCACTCCGCCAGGAGGCCGGGCAAGTCGGGTCCGAACGAGGACGGCGCACTCTGCCTCGGTCTCTCCGACGGCTCACTCGTCATCGCCGTCGCCGACGGGATGGGTGGTCACGCAGCCGGAGAGCAGGCCGCCGCCACCGCGCTCCATGCCATCGAAGCGGCTGTGCGCGACGCGCTCGCCCAGGGCCGCGGACTGAGGGCGGGCGTCGTGGACGGCATCGATGCCGCACATGCTGCCGTGCAGGCACTCCAGGGCGACGGAGGCACGACGCTGGTCGCCGCCACGATCGAAGGCCAAGAAGTCCGGACGATCCACGTCGGCGACGCCGCCGCCGTCCTGATGACGGGACAGGGCCGGCCCGTCCACACAACCGCGTCGCACTCTCCCGTCGGCTACGCCCTGGAGGCGGGCCTGCTCGACGAGGACGAGGCGATCGTCCACGTCGACCGCCACCTGGTCTCGAATGCTGTCGGACTCGGCCCGATGAAGATCGAGCTGGGCCCCGTCCTGGCCTGGCGCCCCCGCCACACGCTCGTGCTCGGCAGCGACGGCCTCTTCGACAACCTGCGGCTCGACGAGATCACGACCCTCGCCCGCAAGGGCCCGGTGCGTGACGTCACCGGTCGATTGGCCGACCTGGCGCGCGTGCGGATGGGCAGCAGCACAGCGGGTCTTCCGTCGAAGCCGGACGACCTGACGTTCCTCGTGATCCGCAACGACGGCCGCCGAGCCCGGCGCTCCTGACGGCACGCCCCGGTGGACGGGGGAGCAGCACGGCTCGATACTCCGCACCGCCCGCTGCGGGCCCACCCCACCATGCCGACGTTGCGCCTGCCTCTCTCTCTGCTCTTCCTGCTCCCCCACGCTGCGGCCCAGGAGGCGACGCAGCCCCTCGAGGGACACTCGCACATCGGCGAGGCGTTCAACGAAGGAGCCCGTCAGGCCGCCTACCTGATGGAAGGCATCAACCCGGACGTCCACTTCGCGGTGACGACGTCCGCCCCCCTCGCACAGCGCTTCTTCGACCAGGGAATCGTCCAACTCCACGGCTTCTGGTACTTCGAAGCCGAGCGCTCCTTCCGTCAGGCCGCGGTCCTCGACCCCGACTGCGCTATGCACTACTGGGGCATGTGCCTCGCCAACATCGAGAACGAGACCAGGGCCCACAGCTTCGCCCGCGAAGCCCACCGGCGGCGTGACCAGGCTTCCGAGCGCGAGCGGATGTGGATCGACGCCTACGCGCGCTACTACGGCGCGACCAAGGATCTCCCCGAGGGCAAGTCCTACGAGGAACCGAAGGGCAAGGACGACGAGCGCCGTCGCCAGCAGCTGATCGAGGACATCGAGGCCATCATCGATCGCTTTCCGGACGACATCGAGGCGAAGGCGCTGCTCGCCAACCAGCTTTGGATCGACTCGCGGGACGCGGGACAGAAGATCCGGAGCCGCCAGGCCAACCAGGGGCTCCTCGACGACGTGTTCGCCGCGCAGCCGATGCACCCGGCCCACCACTACCGCGTCCACCTCTGGGATGCGAAGGAGACGGCCGCACGCGTGACGGACTCGGCGGCAGCGATCGGACACGCGTCCCCTGCCATCGCACACCTGTGGCACATGGGCGGGCACATCTGGTCCCGCCTCGACCGGCATGACGACGCGGCGTGGCAGCAGGAGGCGTCCGCCCGCGTCGACCACGCCTACATGATGCGCGACGGGGTCATGCCCGATCAGATCCACAACTACGCGCACAACAACGAGTGGCTGTGTCGGAGTCTGAGACACGTGGGACGCGTGCACGAGTCCATCGACCTCGCGAAGAACATGGTCGAGCTCCCGCGCCACCCCGCTTGGAACCTCCCCTCCAAGCGTTCGAGCGCCCGCTACGGCCCCCTCCGGCTCCGCGAGACCCTGGAGACCTACGAGGCCTGGGACGAGTTCCTGGCGCTGGCCGACACGGTCTACCTCGACCCCGGTGACGCACCCGCCGACCGCGCGTCGTTCCACCTGGGCCTCGGCCGTGCACAGCTCGGACGCGGCCGCGCGGACCTCGCAGAGCTCGAGACCGAACGGCTCGCCGCGATGCTCGCAGACGCACGCACACGCCGCTCCGCAGCCGTCGACGCGGCCGAATCGGCAGCGATCGCCGAGGGGAAGTCGGACGCAGACACCGACGCCGCGATGGAAGAGGCCCGCAAGTCGGTGACTCCCGAGATCCGCGCCATCGCGAAGGCTCGTGACACGCTCGACGCGCTGCTCGCCTGCGATGCAGGAGACTTCGAAGCCGGGCTGCCCGTGCTCGAGCGCGTGCGATTCGACAAGTCTGCTCTCGCACGACTGCAGCTGCAGGCCGGCAACCACGAGAAGGCCGAGAAGCTCGCGCGCGAGGCGGCCCGGGACGCAGGACGTGCCCAGCCGCTCGCAGACCTCGCATACGTGCTGCACGAGATCGGCAAGCGCGACGAGGCGGTCGAGACCTTCGCAACCCTCCGCGGCATGTCGGCGCGCTTCGATCTCGAGTTCGCGCCGTTCCAGAGGGTGCGCCCGCTCGCGGAGGCTGCGGGCCTGGGCGCAGACTGGCGAATCACCTACGAGCAGCCGGAAGACACCGGCGCGCGCCCTCCGCTCGAGTCACTCGGTCCGTTCCGATGGGCCCCGGTCGCGGCTCCGGGCTGGAAGCTCCCGGACGGTCACGGCCAGGAACTCGGCCTCGCGAAGTACGCAGGGCGACCGGTCCTCGTCGTGTTCTTCCTGGGGTTCGGCTGCGTGCACTGCGTCGAGCAGCTCCAGGCACTGAAGCCGATGACCGACGCCTTCCGGGACGCCGGGATCGAGATCGTCGCGATCGGCACGGACACGGTGGCGGACCTGACCGCGTCCCAGGACGGCGACAGCGAGGACGAGGCCTACAAGTTCCCGATCCTCGCCGATCCATCGCTCGACGTGTTCCGCGCCTACCGCTGCCACGACGACTTCGAGGGCATGGCTCTGCACGGCACGTTCCTGATCGACGGCGACGGCCACATCCGCTGGCAGGACATCGGCTACGAGCCGTTCATGGACCTCGGGTTCCTCCTCGGCGAGTCGCGGCGCCTGCTGCGCTTCTCGCTGCCGGCGGCACCTCCGGCACCCGCCCAGGGTCGCTGAGCGGGGCCGGGCAGGTCACGCCCGGCGGCGGTTCACGCGGCGCGCGGGGCGGTCCTCACCCTGCGGGGCTCCTGCCGCCTTCTGCTCGACCGCTTCGAGGACGCGCTGGCGCACACGCTCGCGGAGCGGGCCGTTCCCAGCCTCACCCGCCTCGCCGCGGCGCTGCATCATGACGCGGATCGGCTCCGGGAGGTCCGCGCCAGGCCGCCCCTCACCCTGCATCAGCTGGCGCAGGAACATCGGCTGGGGGCCCGGCCGACCATCGGGGCCCTGGATCCAGACGCGCAGATCTTCGTCGCCCCTCTCCATGTCCGGGGCGATCAGCGTCTCGACTTCGACCTGCGGCATGCCGCGGCGCGTGGGCCGATCGGTGCGAGGCGCACGCTCACCGCGCGGGTCCGTCGGTGCGCCGCCTCGCTGCATCGGGTTCCGACCGGGCATCCGCGGCTGGCCCTGCATCGGCGAGAACCCCGGCATCGGCATCCGACCCTGCATCGGGGCCCCGCCACGCATCATCCATGCGCCCCGCAGCGGCATCGAGGCGCGCAACATCCGGGCACCGCGCATCGACATCGCACCGCGCATCGACATCGCACCGCGCAAAGCCCTGAACCGCTCTGCCATGCCTCCGCCCGCAGGGCCCGGGCGCTGACCGCGACCTTCGCCCACTCGTCCGCCAGCGCGCCCAGGAGCGCTGCGCCCCATCTCGTCGACCCGCTCCTGCAGCGCATCGACCTGCTGGCGGAGTTCGCGCACGGCGCGGATGAGCCGCTCCCGCTCGCTGTCGGTCATCGCTCCGCGCGACGCGGGGCCCTGCGGGTCGACGCGGCGCGCAACATTCGGACGGTTCGGCGTATCGCGGACGTCCGGCTTCTCCTGTGCGTCGAGGGGGGCGAGGAAGGCCAGCGGAGCCAGCACGAACGTGGAAAGCAGTCTTGGGGTCATGGGGTCACCTGTTGCGTCGGCAGGGAACGGAGCCGCCTCGCGCGATTCCACAGCACGTTACCTACGCATCGGCGAGCTGCCCGGGCCAACCGCAGCGCCGCGCGAAGGAAAGGCCAGTGGAACCGGGCTCGTTCCACGAGGACGATCCCACCGCTGGCTGCGATGGCGCAGAGAAGGAAGTCATGATGGAGCCCCTATCCAGTCCGGCAGGCCAAGACTGGTCGACCCGGCAGGCCCTGGGACGAGCGGCCTTTGCGGGCTCGCTGATCCTCGCGATCCACATCCTCAGCGGTGGAACCGCTGTTCAGGCCGAGGCCCAGGTCCAAGTCCAGGGACCCCCTCCCCGGGCCGTCCGCGCCGTCCCCGCTGGGCTGGACGCTGCCGTCGGCACGACCGGCCCTCGGACGTTCGAGCGTTGGCACGTCGACGGCAACCCGGAGATCGTGGGGGCGACGTTCGGGTCGTCTTGGGGAGACATGGACGCCGACGGGGACCCCGACCTCTTCCTCAACAAGCACTACGTCGGCGAACGCCCGGTCCTGCTGCGCAACGACGGCGGCGGCCTGTTCACCGACGTGTCCGGCGACGTCCTCGACGATGCGACGCTCTACCGCGGTGACCGTCACGCCGGCACTTGGTCGGACATCGATTCTGACGGGGAAATGGACCTGATGGTCGCGTATGGCGCCGACTACGGCTACGGCGGTGCCCCCAACCGAGTCTTCCGATTCGACGCCGGGATCGCAATCGACCTCGCGGCCTGGTGCGGGCTCGACGCCCCACTCGCCCGGTCCCGGGCGTTCCAACCGCTGGACTGGAACAACGATGGACTCACCGACTACTTCCTGTCGGCGATGCCGCGCCCCGACGGCCGCGCGCCACGAACGCTCTATCTGAATGCCGGATCTCGGGACGACCCGGCGTTCGTGGACTGTGCGGCCTCGCTCCAGCTCCCGGTCGGCACCGCATACTTCACGCAGACGGTTCCCCTTCCCGACGGGTCCATCGGCTTCTGGATGCACGGATTCCCGCCGGCGATGTACCGGTTCGGCGTGTTCCCCGCCGACGACCGCACGGCGGCGCTCGGACTCACAGGCCTCCACAACGTGACGGACTCGGCGTTCGCCGACTTCGATGGCGACGGCGACTTCGATCTGTTCTGCACGACGGCTCGCGAGAGATCGGGCGTCGAACTCGACTCCCTGTCGCGCGTCGAGGCATGCCTCGTCGTGAACGGCGGAGCACACGGGATCGACGTCGCTCCGTCGCTCGTTGGAACCCCGGTCTCGTTCGAACTCCGCGGCTATGCGACACCCGACGACATCCACATCGGATCGACGGGCACTCATCCGACCTACACCGCGTTCACCGTCGACCCCAGTGACCCGACCACACACGGCCTGCGCAACTACGCCGGCGGCCAGGATCGTGGGATCTACTTGGGCTTCGATGCCGCCAGCGGTCAGTGGCAGCTCCGCGTGAGCTCGAGCACCTTCTATCGGGTCACGATCGTTGCCAGCACGACGACCGGCATGCTTCCTCCGCAGGCCGTTGGCTTCGATCCGCATGCGGTCGGGCTGCCCGACCGGCTGTTCCTGTGGGACCAGGGGCGCTTCGTGCCCGCCCCGACCATGCCCCCCCTCTCGGAGCCGACCGATGCGATGTCCTGTGTCGCCGGCGACTTCGACAATGATGGAGATGTCGATCTCTACCTGGTGTGCACTGGGTTCGTGTCCAACCGACCGAACCAGTACTACCGCAACATGGGAGCTGGCAGGTTCCTGCTGATCCACGATGCGGATGGCGCACCGGGTTCCGAGGCTGGTCGTGGAGACACCGTGTCGACCGCGGACTTCGATGGCGACGGCTTCCTCGATCTGTGCGTGACGAACGGCGAGGGGGACGCCCCGTTCTTCGCAGACGGGCCCGTCGAGCTCTTCCGCAGCCAACCGAACGGCAACCATTGGCTCCAGCTCGACCTGTCGAGCACGGTCGTGAACGCGGATGCCTGGGGCACGCGGGTGACCGCTTGGGTCGGATCGCGCAGGATCGATCGCTGGCAGGACTGCGGCGTGCATCGCTTCAGCCAGGACCATGCCCGACTCCACTTCGGCGTCGGAGCGGCGACGAGCATCGACCGGCTGGAGATCACGTGGCCGGACGGACAGGTCGACGACCATCGAGCCGTTCCGGTGGACCAGACCTTGCGGCTCCAGCGTCGTTGAGCTCGCGACGGGCGGTTCTAGGTACCAATCGGTCGGTGCACTGCTCTCCGACCGGCAGTGCACTGCTCTCCGACCGGCACTGTCACTCGGTGTCGGGCTTGGCCTCGTCGACCTTCTCCAGGTCCTTGACCAACGACTCCCAGACGGTCCCCCGGACGGCCTGCAGGAGGCTCTCGTAGTTCGCGATCCCGTCCCGCGCGCTCTTCTCACCCGTCTTGCGGGACAAGGGCACCATTTCTCCGAACTCACGGCCGAAGAAGTCGGCCAGCCGAGCTCTGGTGCCAGCCAAGTCGGCCGCGAAGTCCTCGTAGTCGATCTCGAGCACGCGGCGTCCAGCGAAGATCGCCGCGTAGCGCTCCTCCAACAGCTGCTGCCACTCGAAGTCGGAGACCGTCTCGGACGGGTCCAGCTCGATCGACGGCTGCTTCGAAGCATCGACACGTTCGCGTTGACCCTTGAACCACTCGTCCTTCACTTCCGCGCGCCGATGGGAGAGCCAGCGCGCCAAACGATCGCGACGCCTCAGGTGCACCAAATGCAGGTCGGGATGATCCACCAAGAAGTGAATGACCCGATCGTCGATCAGCCCGTGGTAGTAGAGCAGCTTGAAGCCGACCCAGTCCGCTCCGCCTGCCGCCCCGTCACGCAGCAGCCTGTCGCACAGCGCGTCCGGTGAGATGGAGCGGAGATGGAGCAGCTCACTCTTGTCGAACTCGCGGTTCTCGAGCCAAGCGATCGTTCGTTCGTCGATGTCCCTCGGGTTGAAGAGCTCACCTGCACAGGCGAATCCGGACTGCTGATCGAGGAGCCCGACCAGGAGGTTGGACCCAGTCCGCTCCGAGCCCAGGATGACGAACGGCCTGGCTCTCGGAACGAGGTTCGGCGCGGCGTCGAGGGGCTTCCCGACCGGTGTACCCGTCGGCCGGAAGGCAGCCGCGGGGCCGTGGGCGAGCCGGCTCGGCGCATCGGAGCGGGACAACGCATCGCGCATCCGCGCAAGGAGGACCTCCTCCCCGCCGCCCGGTCCGACCAGCTTGGGGCGGATCACGTCGCCGAATCGCTCGAGTAGGACGTCGGCGACCCCCTGGTTCCCAGTCCAAACGACCGTCGCGACCTCGACCTGCGCCGGGAGCAGCGCCGCGAAGCTGCTGTCCTCCGAGATCCATGGAAGACAGAGCGCCATGGGAACGCCGAGCAAGCTTGCGGTGATCAGGGCGTGGACGGCCGGTTCGTACTGGCCCCGCGCGATGACGAGGTCCGCACCCCAGCCCTGGGCCCAGCGCGCGAGCGAGAACGACGCCCGGACCACGGGTCGGTTCCAGACCGCTTCCTCGCTCTCCTGCGCGATCCGCCCGATCCCGACGAGGAGCGACGAAACCTGATCCGGTCGCGTGCGCCGGAAGTGGTGGAAGTCGTTCTGGTGGATCTGATCCAGGAACGGCACGAAGAAGCCGGCCCGCCCCGCCCTGGCCTTCAGCTCCGGCCCCATTCCCGACGGGTCTGGAATCCCCGCGTGGAAGAACCGGAGATCGCCGCCGACCGAGGCCACGAGTCGTTCCACCTCTTGGTACGAGTCGGCATCCTCCGCGACCGGGAACCGCCATCCGTGAAACGCGGCGACCCTGGGGACGTTGGGCTGACGATCGAAGCGGTGTGGAGTCATCGTGTCGGCGGAGTTCTCGGAGCTGGTCGTCGACCGCACCGTCCGGACTTCGGGGCAGGGGAGGCTACCCCAACCCGGGCACCCAGGCACATCCGGTGAAATCAGACAATGGCCGCGGACACTCCGCGCACGCCGTAGCCGGGCGTAAACCCCGAAACCGTCAAGCTATCGGCGCCCGCGATTCGATGGAGCCCATGGCAGGATGTCACTCTGCTCGGACCCGGCCATGCGCCCACCCCGGTCCCCCAGCCTGATGCTGCACGAGCACCCCTCATGAAGATCGGAATCCTCTCTTACGAGTATCCGCCCGAGACGGGCTTCGGCGGCATCGGCACCTACAGCTGGTACCAGGCCCGCGGACTCGCGAAGCTCGGCCATGACGTGCACGTGTTCGCCGGCTCGACGAAGCCCGGAACGTTCCACAGCGAACATGACGGTGTCCGCGTCACGCGCATCAAGAAAGAGGGCTGGCTCCACGGCCTCGTGAAGGGACTCCGCGACCGGCGTTGCTGGTGGTCGCAGAATCGGATCGAAACCGGCTACGGCGCCTACTACGCGCTGCGCCAGGCGCTCGAGAAGGAGCAGTTCGACATCATCGAGTTCCCGGAGTGCGGCGGGGACGGGATGCTCGTCTCGACGCTCCTCGACGTTCCGACGGCGGTCAAGTTCCACAGCCCTGCCCGGCTGATCATGGACATGTACGACACTGCCAAGATGGACCGCGAGCTGACGGCCTTCGTCGAGCAGGTCTCGATCAACCAAGCGACGGTCCGGACCTCGTGCTCGCAGTTCCTCGCGGACGAAGTCGCGACCAAGATGAACGTCCGACAACCGATCCACGTCGTCCCCAACGGCCTCGACCTGGAGCTGTTCGACCAGGACGAAGGCATCGACGTGCCCCGCAAGTTCGGGCTGCCGGTGAAGGACGGCCTGACGATCTTCTTCGCGAACCGGCTGGAGCCGCGGAAGGGCATCCACCTGGTCCGCGACATGTGCTTCCACGTGCTCCGCAAGTATCCGCACGTCCACTTCGCGTTCGCCGGGGACGACCTGTTCGGCTACATGAAGCGCGAGATCCAGCCGTTCCTGGACAAGAACCAGCTGCGGCATCGCGTGCACTACTTCGGCAAGCTCCAGCTCGCCGAGGTCCGCGCCATCCTCAAGCGGATCGACATCTTCCTGATCCCGAGCCTCTGGGAGAACGCGCCCTACTCCTGCCTGGAAGCCATGGCCGCAGGCCGCGCCATCGTCGCGTCCAACTGTGGCGGCCTCCCCGAGCTGATCCAGCACGAGCACAACGGCATGCTGGCCCAGAACAACGACGCGAGCGCCTACATCGCCGCGCTCGAGAGGATGATCGAAGACGCCGACCTCCGCCGGCGCACGGGCGCGGAGGCACGTCGCACCGTCGAGGCCCGCTACACGGACACCGGCATCGCTGACCTCTCGGTCCGCACCTACCGAGAGGCCCTCGCCCCGGCCCGCTGAACCGGACCCGATGGACTCGATCCGTGTCGGCGGGGAACCAGGGACGGCACTCGACCGCACGAGCGTCGAGCGGGCCCGCGCGTCGACCCTGAGGCGCGACGTCGGACCACAGCCGATCTGCACGGCACCGTTCACGGTGCTGGTCGTGGACGCCTCCGGCGACGTCCGACCTTGCGAGGGAACGGACGAGGCTCTCGTCAAGCGCCGCCCGACGGACGCACTCCGCACGTTCCACGGCATCAATGCGGAGCGTCTCCGCGCGACGATCCTGTCCGGGGAACTGCCCGGCGACCATTGCCGTCGCTGCATCGACCGGCTGGCGCTCGACCTGCCGTTCCAGGCTCCTCTGATCGATCGCCACGGGGCCGACGCCCTGTCCGGGAATGACCTGCGGCTGCAGCGACTGATCGTGCGCCTGGACCGCGGCGCGCGACCCGCCGACCCGAAGACGTTCGTCCGGCGCGTGCGCACGGCCCTGTCCGAAGCCCGCATGCTCACCGTGGTCTGCGCGGAGCCGGAGAGCGACGAGCTCCTCGACATGCTGCTCGCCGAAGTCGCGGCGCAGGCTGATCCCCCCAAGCTGGAACTGGCGACGCCGGCCATCCGCTCCGTCGAGCAGCTGCGCGCGCGCTTCCACGGTCTCGAACTGGCTGCGCTGACCTTCTTGGGCGTGGCGGACCTCGAGACGTCACTCCTCGCCAGCGTGCAACTGCTGCCCGCAGGGGTGCCGCCGACCGTCCGGCTGACGATCGCGCCCGACAACTGGTTCGAGATCCACGAGGCCGCGCGGACCTGCGCGGCGCGTGGCGTCGACCTCAGCCTCCGCAACACGGATCTGGACGGTCATGCCCCGATGCGCGCGGCTCCGCTGGCCGACCAGCGATTCGTGCTCGGCGTGCTCGGCAGCCTCTGGTACCGATTCAACGGTCCGGACCGGCCGATCAGTCTCGCTCCCGACGAGTTCGAGCGGCTTCGCACCGAGTTCCGGCGGCAGCTCGACGTGGAGGTCCAGGAGAGGGAGTACCGCGATCCCGAGGAACTCCTCGCCGGCCAGACGGCCATCGAGCTGCCCCCGCGGGAACATCTGCTGTGGGCCGAAGAACGGGACCGGGCCGTCCTCCTTGGTTGGCTTGCCGGACTGGAGGCCTCCCCCGCGTTCGCCCGCTGGGTCGAGCAAGCCACCGACCAGCGCGGGTTCCTGAAGGTGTTCCAGGACAACCCGGCCCTCCGACTCACGCTCGCACGCATCGCCTGCGCAGCACCCGAAGAGCGGGCGCTCACAGCCCTCCAGAAGCTCTACGGCGAAGATGTGCCGCCCGAGATCCGGGCGACGCTGCTGACCGAGGATGACGCGGAAGCCCAGCGCGCAGGCATCGAGAGTGCCCA
>JBEAPQ010000160.1:0-3897 GCA_041164325.1 Planctomycetota bacterium
TCACGTCCGACCCGAGCCTGCCGAACGGGCTGTTCGTCCGCGATGCGCTGTTCCGCCACGACGGACCGTCGCTGACCTACACGCGGATGTCCCAGCCGCTCAGCAACGCGATCGGGCGGGGTGCGGCATTCTCCGACTTCGATCGCGACGGCGATGTCGACGTCCTGCAGGTCAACGTGATGGGGCCGCCGGTGCTGTGGCGCAACGACTCGCCGCGCCGCGGACGGTTCCTGACCGCGACCCTCGAGGGGACCACGAGCAACCGAGACGCCCTTGGGGCGCGCGTGAGCGTGGACACGGGCAGCTTCACCGCGATCCGCGAGGTGCGCCGCACGGACTCGTTCGAGTCGTCGTCGTCACGCACGCTGCACTTCGGGCTCGGAGCGGGCGCACGCGGGGAGCGCATCCACGTCCGCTGGCCGTCGGGCATCGAACAGACCCGCTACGACGTCGCGCTCGACCGGCACCTCGCGCTGCGGGAGCCGACGGTCACGGTGCGGGACGCGACGTCGACGAAGCGTGCCGTTTCCCAGGGAACGCTCCTCGAGTTCCGGGCCACGCTGCAGAACCACAGCCCTTCCAGCGGGCCTGCGGGCTACGTGCCCCAGCTGCGCACGGCTATGGGCGACCTCGTCTGGATGGGGCCGATCCAGGTCACGACCCTGCAGGGCGGCGAGGCCCGTCCGCTGCTCGAGACCCTGCTCGTGCCGGCTGCGGTCGGCGATCCCGGCCGGTTCGGGCTTCGGCTGGTGTGGACCGCGGCCGACGCCGCGATCTCGCTGGCCGACTCCGAAGCCCTGGTGCGCTGAACCAGGGTGGGCGTCAACGTCGCCCGACGGTCTGGCAACCGGGGCAGACGTAGAGGCGTCGGGACCCGGCCTCGATGCGTTCGATCGTCTCGCCGCAGAGGTGGCAGCTCTGGCCGGCCCGCGAGAACGCGAAGTGCCGGTAGCGTGCGCGCGGCCAGCCGGCGTCCTTGAGCGCACGGACGCGGTCCGGTTCGTTGGTGATGCCGCCGGTGCGCAGCGAGCGCCGGCTGAGCTCCAGGCAGGCGTCGGCGAGCTCTTCGAGCGTCGCGTCGTCGAGGTCGCACGGGCGGGACGTGGGCGTGACGCGCGCGACGAACAGGATCTCGGTCCGCAGGTAGTTGCCGAGGCCGCAGAGGAAGCCCTGGTCGAGCAGCAGCGCGGTCAGGCGCCGGCGTGCGAAGGTCGGGGAACGGAGCCTCTCGAAGACCTGTTCGGCGGTGACGTCCTGGTCGAGGACGTCCGGCCCCAGCTTCTGGAGGAACGGATGGGACGCGAGCTGGTTCGGGCGCAGCACCGCGACGTCGGACGCCGAGTACAGCCACGCCGAGTGGGCGTCGTTGTGGATCGCGACGCGCAGGCTCCGCGTCGTGTCGGGGGTCTTGCCGGCCTTGGTCGTGAACCAGCGCCCGTAGAGCTGGTTGTGGCTGTAGAGGTGCAGCCCGTTCGCGAAGCGGATCAGCATGGCCTTGCCGCGCGGCTTGACCTCCTCGACGGCCTGGCCGGAGAGTTTCTTCTCGAAGGGACGCAGCGCGTCGAAGTGCAGCTCGACCCGTTCGGCCGTCCGCCCTTCCACGGCCGCGCCGACCTTGCGTGCGGCACGCCAGATCTCCGGACCTTCGGGCATGGGCGCGGACGTTCGTGCGTCGCCCCACGCCGGATGCCGGCTGCCGTCAGGACTCGGCCGGCGGTGCTGCTTGGTAGAGGCCGAGGTGTGCGCCTTCCGGGTCCTGGATGATCGCGATCAGGCCGCCGCCCGCCGCACGCGGTCCGTGCACGACGGTCGCGCCTCCGGCCGTGGCGCGCTCCACGCAGGCCGCGAGATCCTCGACGACGACGTAGCTCATCCAGACCTTCGGGATGCCGGTGTTCTCGCCGCGCGCGTGGCAGACGCCGCCCACGGGCGAGCCGTCGGGCGCGAGGAGGACGAAGTCGTCGTAGTCGCCCATCGAGATCGGCATCGAGGTCCAGCCGAAGACCTGCTCGTAGAAGGCGCGGAGGCTGTCGGCGTTCTCGACCGTCAGGTCGTGCCAGCCGATCTGGCCGGGCTTGGGGGGCGTGGGTTCGGACATGGGCGTCGACGCGCCCGGTGTCCACGTGTCCTCACGGCAGGTCCGGGCGCGGCACCCACCAGTCCTCGCTCACCGACCGTTCGATGAACTCCCAGACGACGATACGGGGCTTCAGCTCGCCGCGGTCGATGCGACCGAGGGTTTCGACGAGGCCTTGGAGCGGGCCCTTCGCGGCCTGGGCACCGACGCTGTCGACGGTGACGCCCAGCGCCAGCGGCAGCGTCCACGCGAGCCCGCCCTCGGCGAAGCTGTCGCCGCAGACGGCAACAGGGGCGTCGGGGATCTCACGAGGCAGAGGGAGCGACACGCCTGCGATCCCGTTGATCCGGACGCCGCCAGACGCCCAGGTGTCGAAGATGCGCGTCGCGAACAGGCCGTTCTCGAGGAAGCCGAAGAGACCCGCGAGGTCTTCCCGCGCGCGGACGGGGTTGGCGGGCGTGCCGACGACCGCGGCGCGCGGCACGCCGTCGAGCGAGCCGCGCTCTTCGACCATCCGCGCGACGAGGAGCGCTGTCCGCCATGCGCCGATCGCCGTCCAGTGCGTGTCCCGCTCGTGGTAGAGCGCGACCTCGGGCTCGGCGCGGCGCCACGCGTGCATGGCTCCGGCCACGTCGATGGCCTCGACGCCGCCTTCCGCCAGCTCGGCGAGGATGTCGCCGTAGAACGCGATCTTGCGGGCGGACAGCGTCTTGCCGTCGGCGAGCCGACGCTCCTCGATCCGGACCTTGTCGGGCACCGGCACGCAGATCAGGTGGATCCCACGGGCCGACATCCACGTGGCGAGCGACCGGTGGAACGCGAGGCGTTCGGGACGCTGCTCCTCGATCCGCGCGAAGGAGGGCTGGAGCGTCGACGAGGCGAACAGCATCCCGCCTGTGCCGATCTCCACGTCGGCTTCGTGGCGCCCGAGGACCTCGAGTCCCTCCGCTGCGACGCCGCGCAGGCCGATCGTCCACGGCGACGTCTCGCGGAGGTGGTCCTCGACTTCCGTGGCCCACGTCCCGTCGAGGAAGCGCGCCTGGTCCCAGGTCGGCCACGGCTTCGCAGCTCGGGTCCGCATCGGTGGAGCCAGGACCTGGAGCACGGGCCCCATCGCGAGGAACGCGGTGAACAGCACGGCCACGACCCACCGGAACCGGTGGGGGAGTGCCGTCGCGTCTGCTCCCGAGTGGTGTCCCATGCCGAACCGATCAGCGACCGGCGCCGAGGTCGGCGTAGCCGGTCATCTCCAGGAAGCCGTGACCCGGGTGGCTTCCCGAGACGTCCACGGCGCCCTCCCAGTATCGGAACGTCAGGTCGAGTTCCTGGTCGGAAACAGCCGCGTCGACGCGGAGATCGAGACCCTGGCCAGGAATGCGCAGGCGGAATCCCGCGGGATACGCGGCGCCGCTGCGGGGGCTGGTCCACGTTCCTATCGGCTCGAGCACGACGTCATTCGCTGCGAGGCGCTGCGCGGAACCGTCCTTGGCGACGAGGGTTCCCGAGCTGAGCGAGTCGGTCGACCCGTCCTCGCGCCGCAGCTGGTACCACATCAGGTCCCGCCCGTCCTCGAGGTGGAGCGCGAACCAGTCCCAGCCGACCTGTCCCGCGCCGAGGGCGCTCGTGCTCCACTCGCGGTCGAACCATCCGGTGCCGCTCGCGATCGTCACGTCCTCGCCGTCGAACCGGATCGTTCCCGAAACGCCGAGTCGGGTCAGCGAGTAGTAATGCGACGCGTTGCCGGGTTCGGGCCCCTTCTGGCTGAGCCCGCGGTCGCCCTGCAGCACGACGGGCTTCCGCGGCTCGAGCGTCAGGTCGAC
>JBEAPQ010000161.1:0-2832 GCA_041164325.1 Planctomycetota bacterium
CGACCTACCTCACCGGGTGGCTGTGTGCCGTGCTGCTCGGCCTCTGCGGCGTGCTCGTCGTCGCGCAGCGCCAAGTCTTCCACGGCGTCGCCACCGCGCAGGCCTCTTCGCTCGGCATCGCGGTCGCGCTCTGGCTCGGCCCCCTGCCCTTCCTCGCCGAGGGCGGCCTGACCGACCACCACGATCTGCACGGTCTGCCGCTGGTCAGCGGCATCCTGTTCGCGGTGGCCGCGTCGGTCTGGACGTCCCGGCGCTTCGCGGGCGAGTCACCCGACGCAGTCGGGGCGTGGGTGTTCCTGGTCGCGTCGAGCCTGTCGGTCCTGCTGCTCGCCCACAGCCCCCACGGCCTCGAGGAAGTCGAGCGCCTGATGTTCTCGAACCTGATCGGTGCCGACGGGCACGACCTGTTCAAGTTCGGCGGGATGGCGCTCGCCACCGTCGCCGCCGTCACCTGGGCGAGGCGCCCGATCCTGCTGACGGCCACGGACCCGGCAACGGCCGCGGCGCTCGGGCTGCCTGCGGGACGGATCGCCACGGCCACGGCCGCGTGGATCGGCCTCTCCATCGGCCTCGCCATGCACTCGGCCGGCACGCTCTACACATTCGGCTGCCTGACGCTTCCCGCGCTCGCGGCCCGTCACCTCTGCGCCACCATGACCGCGATGCTGGTCCTGGCGCCGCTGCTCGGGCTCGCCGCGGCGGCGGTCGGCTTCGTGCTCGCGAACGCACAGGACTACCCCCCCGGCCAGTATGCGGTCGCGGCCCAGGCCACCGTCCTGCTCGGGGCGTGGGGCTGGCGACGCGTCCGCCCCCGCTGATCCCACGCGCGTCCGCTTCGGCTCTGCCCGGCCCGTGCTTCGCGGCCCAGGCCCCGCGTCCTAGACTGCTCGCCCCCGCATGGTCTATCTGATCGCCAGCCTCCTGGCCCTCGCCCTGGGACCGTTCCTCGCCACCTGGGCACGGCGATTCCGGCCATCGACGATCGCGGTCGATTCGTTCGTGCTGGTGGTGCTCGGCGGGCTCGTGCTGCTGCACATCCTCCCGCACGCACTCGAGGCCACGGGGCTGTGGGCGCTGCTCGTGGCTGCCGCCGGGTTCTTCGTCACCGGGTCCGCCGAACGAAGCCTCCGGAGCGGTGCGGGCGCGAGCCGGTTCGGGCGCCGCCTGTTCTTCGCGCTCGCGCTGGCCGGGCTCGGCATCCACGCGGTGATCGACGGGATGGCGCTGATCGGCGCCGAACTCCCCCACGACAACGCTCCCGGTGAGTCCCACGAGCACGGCTCGATCTGGGCCCTGGCGGTCCTCTTCCACCGCGTGCCGTTCGCGATCAGCCTGTGGTGGATCGTCGCCCCGCTGATCGGGGTCCGGACCGCCGTGCTGTCGATGGCGGTCATCGCGATCGGCACCGTCGTCGGCTATGCCGTCGGCGAGGCGTTCCTCGCAACCGCGTCCCCGTCGACCCTCGGGCTGTTCGAGGCCCTGCTGTGCGGGACGTTGCTCCACGTCGTGCTGCACGCCGACCTTCCGCCGGCGCCGAAGGGCGCCGAGCCGTGGCTGACGCGCATCGCGACCCTCTGCGGACTCGCGGGCGGGATCGGCGTGGTCTTCCTCGTCGACCACGGACACGCGCACGGCGCCGCCGACGGGCACGACCACGGCATGGGTGCGACGTTCCTCGAGCTCGCGCTGGAGAGTGCGCCCGCACTCCTGCTCGCCTACGTCGCGGTCGGCCTCGCCCATGCGTTCCTGCCGGGCGACTTCCTCGGCCGGCGCACGCGCGGACAGGGGCTCGGGGGAGCGCTCCGCGGCGTGGCGATCGGCATCCCGCTGCCCATCTGCTCCTGCGGCGTCGTGCCGATGTACCGGGACCTGATCCGGCGCGGCGCGGGCATCGCCGCAGGGATCGCGTTCCTGATCGCGACCCCCGAGCTGGAGTTCGCGGCCATCCTCCTCACGTGGAACCTGCTCGGCCCCGAGGTCGCCGCGGCGCGTGTCGTCACGGCGGCCCTGCTGGCGCTCGGGGTGGCTGTGGCCGTCGCACGGCTCGCGCCGCGCGCGACGGCCGACGCCGACGCGTCACAGCCGCCGATCGACGAGCGCCCGGTCGGCTTCGGCCCGCGGATCCGCAGGGCCCTCCACACGGGACTGGTCGAAGCGGTCGACGAGACGTCCGCATGGATCCTGCTCGGCCTCGGCGCAGCCGCCTTCCTGACGCCGCTCCTCGACCCGACCGCTCTGGCCGGCGTCCCGTCCCTGGTCGCCGTGCCGGCCGCAGCGCTGCTGGGCATGCCGCTCTACGTCTGCGCATCGGGATCGACGCCGCTCGCCGCCGTGCTGGTGGCCAAGGGGCTGTCGCCCGGTGCTGCGATCGCATTCCTGCTGACGGGCCCCGCCACGAACGTCACGACGTTCGGCGTGCTGTCCCGCCTGCACGACCGCCGGACGGCGGTCGCGTTCGCCACGCTGATGTTTCTCGGCGCGTCTGCGGCCGGACTCGCCACGGACGCGCTGCTCGCCCCCCCGGCATCCGAGGTGGCGGGCGATTCCTCGGTCCACGTGCACAACCACGGCACGCTGCTGCAGTGGGCCTGCACCCTCGTCCTCGCGGCGGTCGTCGCGGCGTCGCTGCTGCGGCAGGGAATCCGCCGCTACCTGGGCCAGCTCCTCGACACTCCGTCGCTCGCCGAGCTCACCGGGGGACCCGCGCCCACCGAGAAGGCGCACTCCTGCTGCCACTGATGCGTCCTCGGGGCTGACCGGGCCCGTCACCGAGTCCATCACCGAGCCGTTCCACCGTCGCAGGGACGGTCGCAGAGAACCGGCTCCGCAGCT
>JBEAPQ010000162.1:0-4389 GCA_041164325.1 Planctomycetota bacterium
CGCGGTCGGAAGCGCCAGTAGCTCGGACGGATCGTGCCGTTGTTGTTGAACTGCGTCCGCTCGACCGGGAACGGCATCGGCTGCCCGGCGCGTCTCTCGAGTTCGGGCTTGGGGTCGAACGAGTCGACGTGGGACACGCCGCCCGACATGTAGCAGAAGATCACGCTGCGGGCCCGCGGCGCGAAGTCGGGGCCGGGCTGCCTCGGTCCAGTCGGGTTCGGACGGGACGCGCCCAGCAGCGACTGCGCCGCCACGAGCCCGAAGCCGCAGGAACCCGCGCGAAGCAGGCCACGCCGCGAGAGGCACGGCATGGGCCCGAGGCCCGCCGAATCGCTGGGGCTCTTCATCGGAGGAACAGGAACTCCTTGCTCGACAGGATGCCCTGCGCGACGGCACGCCAAGCGTCGTCACGCGACCAGTTGGAGTCGACGCCCGCCGCCAACCCTGCACGCGTCTCTGTCAAGTTCCGGAGCCGAGCTCGGAGGTCGTCCAGAACCGCTCGATCCGCTTCGGAGAGCGCCGCGTCGACCTCGGAGGGAAGCGGCTGCGTGCGGGCCACGGCTGCCAGCGCTTCGACCTCTGCGGGGCCGAGGGCGCGGTCGTGGACTGTGGCCGAGAAGATCCGCCCCCGGAAGCGCTTGCCGTCCGCGGCCGGTGAGTGGCGGAGCCCGAGCAGCACCGTCGCCGCGTCGGCAGCGAAGGCGACCGGGCCTTCGGAGCGGTAGGCGTCACCGTACGGCTGGCCATCCCGGTAGGCGCGGATCGTCCCGTCGGCGTCGTAGCAGAGGGCCACGTGGACCGGCACACCCTGCCGCTCGCGAGGGCCACCGAGCGCCTGCGTGCGATGGAAGAAGTTGCTCCCCGGAAGCCACTGCCCTTCGTCCTTCTCGCCGAGGACGAGCGCATCGAAGACCTCGCCACCGGGCGTTTCGATCGCGATCACGCCGCCACCGCGATGGCCCAAGTCGTCGACCACCACGTGTGCCGCCAGAGTCTTCGCGCGGAGTGGAACGGCCGGCCCGCCGAGCTCGGCATGGCCTCCACCGTCGAGCACGAGCGCACCGTCAGCCACGCGCGCCGAACCTCGCAGCGTGACGGCGCCCGGACCCTGCAGTTCGACCGTGTCACCTTCGAACCGCACGGCTTGGACCGGCGTTGGTGCCGCCATCCGCGCCGCCGCCACACCCTGGGCGAGCGCGCGCGCGAGGCGTTCCTGCACGGGTCCGCGGAGCAGCGTGACGGCCGCCTCGACAGACTCGATCTCCGCATCGAGCGCAGCGAGGGTGGCCTTCAGCTGCTGCGCCTCGGTGTCCAGATCGGCCACCAACTCGATCGCTCCCTCGACCTCTTCGCGGCGCGCAGGCCGCGTGAAAGCGCGCTCGATCAGGAACCGCGCCATCGCATCCTCATCGTCCCCCGCGGCAGCGCGAGCCAGCTCTGCGAACGAGCGGGCGCAATCGATCACGAATCGGTCGTTCGAGAGTGCCAGCGCCTGGGCGGGCACGTTGGTGACGTCTCGCCTGCCCCGCGTCGAGTGCGGTTCGGGGAAGTCGAAAGTCCTCAGGAGCGGGTCCAGGTCATTGCGACGCACGCGAACGTAGACGCTGCGGCGCGGCGTCTCGCCAGCGACCGAGGGACCGAACTCCGTGCGATCCAACCGACCCGAGACCGCCAGCATCGCGTCGCGGATGACCTCGGCCTCCAGTCTCCGGGCGCCGAAACGTGTCAACAGGCGGTTGTCGCTGTCGCCACGGAGCGCGTCCGCACCCGCACGACTGTCTTGCTGGAAGGCTCGGGACGTGCAGAGCTGCCGGAGCAGGTGCCGGATCGACCAACCCGACGCCATGAAGTCCGCGGCCAGGGCGTCGAGGAGCTGCGGATGGGAGCAACCGTCCCCCAGTTCACCGAAGTTGTCCGTCGTGGCGACCAGACCGCGTCCGAACACGTGATGCCAGATGCGATTGACGAGGACGCGCGCGGTCCATGGGTTGTCTGGACGCGCGAAGTCCTCGGCGAGGCGGAGCCGGACCGAGGCGTCGGTCGGATAGGGCTCGCCCTGGACCGCACGCAGGAATCCCGGCGCGATCGGCTCGCCGAGATCGCGGTGATTGCCGCGCTTCATGCGCGGCTGGACCGTGACCTCGGCATCGAGAAGACCGGGAGCCCTGCGCGGAACGGGCACGCGGGCCTCGATCTCACGGTAGGACTCCACCAGTGCGACGAGGCCGGGCAGATCCGTGAGCTCGGTCGGCAACACACCCGCACGCACCATCGCACCCAGGAACCGCGCGCCGTCGTCGTCGATGCTTCCCGCGCCGAAGGCAGCCAGTGCCGCGCGCAACGCGCGCGCGTAGCGGTCGATCAGCGCCCCCAGATCCTCCGGGTCGCCCCCGTCGCGGAAGAGTGGCGCTGCGTGCTCCGCCAGCTCGTCGCGCGGTGCATCCCCCGCAGGCCCACGCCACACGTCCGTGATCCCGAACCACGAGCGGTCCGCGCCGGTGTCGACCTCCACGGCCTGGTCGGCCGCGGTCGACACCTCGACGTAGCCGCGCTCGCCCTGCCAGTAGGAAACATCCCAACCGACCCACGACGGAGCTGCGCCACCGCGCATGCGATGGAGCGGGTACACCGTGCCTCCCCGCGGGTAGCCGTCGACGACGTACCGGGCCATCGCACCACCCTCGCCCGTGACCCGCATGCGGAGCGCTGGTTCCCCGAACACGAAGAACGGCGAAGATGCGTGGGCCGCACGTTTCGACGTCAGGCGGTGCGAATAGATGCCGGCGGGCAGGATGTCACGCAGAACGCGTGGACCGCTCGCCTCCACGTGGAAGCCGCCTGGGCGCAGCATCTCTGCACCCGGATGCGTGCGCGCGAACTTCGACAGGTCTTCGAACCCGGTTCGAGCAGCCAACCGACCCCGACTCGCCTCGAACGCAGCGCGGGCACGCGCGTGGGCAGCCACCACGTCATCGGAGCGGACCGCATCCCAGAGCGGTCGCAGAGGGGACGCTGACCCCGGGTCCTCACCCTCCGCCGCGGCGAGCAGGCGCCGGGCAAGCGTGTCGTCATCGATGGACCTCCATGCCGCCGTCAGCCCCTGCCTGATCTCCTCGTGCAGCTTGCCGAGCTCCGCGTCGTGTGCGGTCAGATCCGCATCGACGTCGATCGTCTGGAGGATCGGCCGGGCCGACGCAAAGCACGCGTAGAGGGACTGGTACTCGTCCTGCGTGATCGGGTCGAACTTGTGGTCGTGGCATCGCGCGCAGGACACGGTCAGCCCGAGGAACGCCTTCGTCAGCACGTCGATCTGGTTGTCGACGAAGCGGACCCTCTCCTCGAGCGCATCCGTCGGCGCAAACCCGTGCTGGACCATCCGCAGCTGGGCGACCCCGAGGCGAGACTCGACGACGCCGCGTTCTCGGTCGACGCGTGGTTCGGCCAACAGGTCCCCGGCGATGTGCTCCCGAACGAGCTGGTCGTACGGGACGTCATCCCGAACCGCACGAATCAGATAGTCGCGGTAGCGCCACGCGTGCGGCACTGCGGGGTCCCCTTCACTCCCGTGGGTCTCTGCATAGCGGACCCAGTCCATGAAGTGCCGCGCGAAGCGCTCTGCGTGGGCCGTGGTCTCCAACAGGGAGTCCACCTGCGCCGCCCAGGCACGCGGCGAGGGGTCCAGGGCGAACGCCTCCACCTGTTCGCGCGTCGGCGGCAGTCCCGTCAACACGAGGTGGAGGCGTCGGAGGCGGACCGCAGGATCAGCGAGCTCGGAGGACGCCAGTCCGACGGCACTCCTCCCCGCCTGGAGCTCTGCGTCGACCCATCCGCGGGGTTCTTGTGGCGACGGAATCCCGATCGCAACGGCGAGGAGTGCTGTGCAGAGACCGGCCACCGGGTTCGGAATCTACACCCTCGCTCGCTGCATCGAAGGGCCCCACCCCGCCCTCATCGCCAAACCGCGCTCGCACCCGCGCCTTCCGCTTCCCAATCCAGGCTGAAGAACCCGGCGCCGACGATGCCCGGCAGCCCCTGCTCGAGAAACGTCACGTCGAGAACCGTCCAGTCGGGGTAGGCGACCCCCGACACGAAGTAGGGAAGGTGATCGGTCGTGTGGGCCCCGGGCAGGCCGGTCGCCGCGATGACGGCCACGCTGGCCTCGTCGCTGTCGCGGCGGGGATGGACGGCGAGCAGCGCGAGCGAGTCCCCGGTCCGCACGCGGTCTCCGACGCGCAGCCGACCTGACTCGACGTCGAAGGGCGCGTCCTCGAGGACCTTGGTCCACGCCGCGTTCTGGCTGCGGTTCCCGTAGAGGATCACACCGCGATCGGGGTAGGCAGCCGGATCGAAGTCCGTGTCCGCGACGACCTCGACCGCGCCGTTGCCTCG
>JBEAPQ010000163.1:0-9890 GCA_041164325.1 Planctomycetota bacterium
TCCACTCCCGCGTCGAGCCGGGTTGCTCGGCACCCTGGGCTGTGATGGCCCCAGCGAGCAGGAGGACGAGGACGACGGCGAGGCTTGGTCTCATGGCGTGGCTCCGGAATGATTCGGTTCCACGCTGGTCATCGGCTCCCGAGGACGTCGACCTCGAGCCGGACCCGGGAAGGTCCCGAGCCGGGACCGCTGCCACAGCCCGTGACGGGCCGGCGCAGACTCGACGGTCAGATGTCGAAGCCGCGCGTCTCTTCTTCGGGGACGAGCTCGATCAGTCCACGCGCGAGCTCTTCCGACGCGATCTTGATGTAGTTGCGCTCACGGGTCTCGAACAGCGGCTTCTGGCCGCGCACGAGCTCACGGACGCGGCGCTGGAGAAGGGCGGTCAGCTGGAACGAGCCGCCGACCTGGCGCACGAGCTTCTGTGGGAGGGTGTCTTCCATGGCGCAAACCCCGGATTCGAGGGGCGGGGAGTCTACCCGCCCGGCACGAGCCCGCGCAAGGCTGCTCCAGCCCTCACAGATCCCGAACGTCGACCACCACCTGCATGTCGTAGAAGCCCCGACGCCCGTTGTTGTTCGAGCTGACGAGCGACAGGTGCAGGAGGATCTGGCGGGCCGCCGAAGGACCGATGACCTGGACCTCGAAGCCGTGCGGGAAACCGTCCCCATCGGGCGAGACCAGGCCGAAGCGACCGACCCCCATGACCGAGCGGGCGAAGTTCGTCGCAACCGAGTGGTGCCGATAGACGAGGATGTCCGGGTCGCTGAGGCGGGTGTCGCCGTGGATCTCCCACGTCGCCGAGCGCCCGACGGGAGGAGCATTCTGGAGCGAACCGTCCTCCTGGATGGACTGGAACGTGCCGGTCGTGTCCGGAGCCTCCCCCACGTGCCAGACGACGGAGACCGGGTCCCGCACCCGCCCGTCGGTGCCGGGCGTCGCCTGGCGCAGGTGGCGGCAGACCGCCTGACGCTCGGCTGGGTCAGCGATCCGATCGATCTGGACGCTGTCGGCGAGTGGCTCGCTGACCCAGCGCGCGAGGTTGAGTCCGTCCGGCGCACCTTCGCGCGGCCCGAGACCGTCCGGAGTCAGATACCAGTATTCGAGGCGGTAGACATCGACCCGGAAGACCGAGTCCGTCTCGGTCCGGAACTCGTCCGTCCACGCGAAGCGGGCCATCAGCAGCTCATTGCCGGTCCGCAGCTCCTGGGGCAGTTCCTCGTCGAAGGAACCGCCGGCCACGATGCTCGGCAACCGACCGGTCGACAGCGGGGCGTGCATGCCCTGCTGGAGGACGACACGGCTCCGGTAGCTCTGACCCACCGCATCCGCGCCGAAGATCCGGATCGACGCGCCGAGCGAGCTCCGCATCTCGTCGACGATGTCCTGCGTGATCTCGGTCACGCGGGCCTGCCGCTCGGCGTACTTCTGCGCGCGGGTCCCATCGATGATCAGCGTGGCCACGAGCCACGCGAGGATCAGGACGAGTGCCGCGGCAATCGTCACTTCGACGAACGTGAAGCCGCTCTGCCGCTGCGGCGACGGGCATGCGTCCGAGCCATCCGTTCGTGTCATGGTACCCCTCATGGCTGCGCCCCTCATCGTTCGACGTAGAACCGCGTCTGGTGGACCGAGTAGTGCATCGAGCGGCCGCGGCGGTAGGCCTCGACCCGCACGAGGTAGGAGCCTTCCGGGAACTGGCCGGACGGCGTCGCCCACGAGTAGACCTCGGCCCCGGCGCCCTGGTCCGCGACGACATATTGGGGATCACTCGGCAGCTGGCCGATCACGGCCGGCGAGTCGTCCTGGGCGTGCCGCCACGTGATCCCGTTGTCGGGCGAGTAGTAGATCGCATACTCGAGCTGCGACTCGTCCTCGGCGAAGTTGGCCGACGTTCCTGCCGTGTAGGCCAGACGGTCCCAGCGCAGCCAATCGGTCTCGAACTGCACCTCGATCTGCGCCGGATCGACGATCTCGGAGATCTCGGTCGGCGCCATGATCTCGACGCGCGGCGGCTGCTCGATGCGGAACGCCAGGTTCGGATCACCGAGCTCGAAGTAGGACTGGAACATCGACAGCAGGCAGTACTTCGCCAGGAAGGACGAACCGCTCGTCGTCGTCTCCGCGATGCCGTTGATGATGACCCAAGCGGCCTGCGAACGATTCGGCGGCTCGAACTGGACGAGTCCCGAACCGATGTTGCCACCCGGGTGGTTGTAGAACTGCCGCGTCAGCCCGATGTGGAACCGGTTCGAGTTGTAGGGCGCGCTGCCGTATTCCGGCGGCGTGTTGTTGCCTGTTGCCACGCTGAACGGGCGGTTGATCGACGTCTGCGCGGGAATCGGGAAGCCGTAGTTCTCCGCGATCTCGATGCCGGGCCCGACGAGGCTGCCCGTCCCGCTCTGGAAGTGGTGGTTGAAGTGCGCCGAGCTCGAGCCATTGTTGAAGAAGCTCACGCAGCCACGCGTGTCGGTTCGGTGGTGGCTGTTGAGCATCGCCGTCCCGAAGGCTTGGTTGTCCGAGGCCGTGTAGACGGCGGACTCGTCCGCGCGACGGAAGTTGGGCCAGCCGGCGGGGAGGTTGCCCTGCACGTGTCCCTGGGCATCGACCGCCATCCACTGCGTGTCGAACACGTTGTCGGGATAGAGCTCACCGAGCCACGGCATCCCCCACCAGTGCTCGCCGTCGCTCTGGTAGTCACGCACGAGGGCCCGCGCATAGGTGATGTTGTTGACGTGACCCGTGGTTCCAGGTGCCCCGCCCCAGGGTCGTAGCGAGACCGGGATCGAGTTCGGGTAGCCGTTCGACGAGTCGTAGCCGATCTCGTTGCCGATCCCGACGTAGTAGTTCGAGTAGCCGGACAGCGTCGTGTAGATCGCGCGGCTGCCGACGATCGCCGTCCGGTAGAGCTCCATGAACCGCGGCACGTCGAAGCGGGGTCCGTTGTTCCAGCGGTTCCACGTCCGGACGATGCCGGGGTGGTCGGACTTGGAGTTCTCGCTGTTGTTCGACAGCGAATCGAAGAACCAGTTGTAGCCGTCGCCGAAGTCGGGGTCCCCGCTCAGCAGGTCCTTGTAGGGGTTGTGCCGCGGGTCCCCGAGGAACTGGGAGCGCTCGGTGAACGGCACGGCCTCCCGGGTCGAAGCCCACCACGTGTAGGTCTCCGAGAGGTTCTGTGGCTCGACGATCCGGTTGTCCGTGCCGTTCGGCCACGTGCCGTAGTCCCACCAGTTCTGCCCGCCGTTCGCGTCGTGGATGCGCGTGCGGAACGTCAGCGTGACGTCTGGATCCGACAGCGAGCGCGGGTCGTAGCTCCCCCCCTCGGGCGTGCGGAAGCGCGCTTCGTTCCACGTGGACGACGGGATCGTGATGACCCAGCGCGCCGTGTTCTTGGGGCCGTCGCCGGTGGACGCCAGGTCGCGGGAGAAGTCTCGCGCGCCTTCGACCGGTCCCGGCACGTAGGCGAGGTTGTAGGGCCGCGCGCGCTCGGTCTGGTAGAGGCCTCGCTGGTCCTGTGCGGGCGCGATGACCGGCGTGCTGTAGAGCACGAACAGCGTCGACTTCCGCTGGCCGGTGCCCCGGTCGATGTACCAGCAGGTGTAGGACATCTCCCGGTTCTCGAGAGAGTGCACCATGCGGTTCTTCGCCGTGCGCAGCGAGTAGTAGCTGCTGTCACCGTCGACGAAGACGCCACCCGCGAGGTTCTCGATCGAGACGCCGGATGCGGCGAGTCCCGAGTTCGAGCCGTCGGTCAGATCCATGTCCATGACCTCGACGAGGATCGGGTGATCGTCCGGCATGACGCCGTAGGACGGCTTCCAGTCCTCGTTGGTCATGTATGCGTAGACCCGGAGCCGCACGTCCGTGGTGACGCCCGACGGCGCTCCGACCGGACTCTGCGTGCGCAGCTCCTCGGGGTGGGTCACGACGCGGACACCCGGCAGTTCTTCGGGGAGCTTGGCCGGGTCCGAGTAGTTGCGCAGCGGCGGGACCGGCAGGAGCTCACCGTGCAGGTTGATCAGCAGCGCGTGCCGGTAGGCGTCGGGATTCGACGCCATGTCCTCGAGCAGGACCTGGAGCGGCGGCTCGACCGACATGTCCTCGAGCGGGTCCGGCGCCTGGACGCCGAGGAGTGCGGCCTGACGGATGTCCTCAGCGCGCTCGAGAACCGCGTCGCGACGCTTCTCGTGCAGCTCCCGCGCCTGCGGGTAGCGCATCGCGTGGTTGTACCAGTCGGCGAGCGCATACGGATACCGGTTGAGATCCTCGTCCCAGCCGTTCTGCTCGGTCCCGTCGACGGCGATGCGCGCCTTCATCAGGTCCGGCACGTAGTAGTAGTTCGACGCGTTCCCCACCGGCATGGCGCCGGGGTAGTAGTAGACGCTCGGCACATCCTCGTGGCTGTCGTTCTCGTCGTTGATGAACGGCCGGTAGGCACGATCACGCCCGAAGCCGGCCTTCGTGATCCAGTGGGTCCGGACCGAGAGACCCGGGTTGCGGCTCTCGAGGTCGGTGATCGCCGACTCGACGAACGGGACGATCGACTCCATGAACACCCACCAACCCGGGATGCTCTCGATCGCCAGGAGGTAGACGTCGAAGACCTGCGTGGCCGGGAACGCGGAGCCGACCGAATTGACGACCGACGACAGGCTGGCGACCTCGTGTTCGCGACCCGCACCATCCCGCTTGAGGATGCGCACGGTCACATAACGAACGCTGCGGTTGCTGAGCCCCTGGAACGGGCGAACGCTGATCCGGCGCGACCACTGCCACTCGCCGTCCCGCGCGAAGTTGCCCGACAGCGGATGGTCGGGGAGGACGAGGTTGCCGTTCGCATCCTCGGCGATCGTCAGCGCCGGTCGCGTCGTGACCCCGTCATCCAGGACGTCGAGGTCGATCGCGTCCTCGACCGAACCACGGTCCACCATGCTGTGGATCTCGGCGAGGATCGCCTGGGCCCTCGAGAACGCGAACACCTTGTCGCGCTGCATCGCCGTCGTCGCGTAGTTCGACGTGATGTGGTTGCCGAGGACGAGCGCCGCCACGACGAAGACCACGGTCCCCATCATCAGCTCGATCAACGTGAACCCGCGCTGGGACGGGCGGTCAGGACGTGCGCTCATCGGTCGCTCCTTGGCTCCACGGTGCGGCTGCACCGGGTGGATTCCGTGGGCCGCGTGCTGCGGACCCGATCGTCCTATCGGCACGAGCGCCCCTGAGGCTGTCGTCCGACGGACGCCAGGTCCCGATCGAGGACCGCGGACGCATCGACTGTCGGAAAAAACGACGGTGTGCGGGTTCCCGTGGGCTCGCGGCGAGCGGCGTGCTTGTCGTGCCGCGCCACCGCACCGATCATCCGCCGCCTGTTGTTCCGCCTCGCACCGTTCCGCGCGCTGATCCCGCTGGCTCCGATCTGGCGCCCGTTCGCCGCCCGTCGGCGCGCAGTGGGTTGCGGGGCCACGGCCGCACTGGCCGCGGGAGCAGCCCTCCTCGTGCTCCCGATCGCGGCAGGTCGCGCGCTCGACGCCGCCAAGGCCCGTGACCCAGACGGGGTGACGCGCTGGGTCGCGGTGTTCGCGGCGGCCGTCCTCGTCGAGGCCGCGCTGCGCTTCACCGCGCGTTGGCTCCTGGTCGGGGCATCCCGGAATGCCGAGGCCGCGCTGAAGGATCGGCTGCAGGCGCACCTCCTCCGGCTGCCGGTGCCTTGGTTCGACCGGCATCCCCCGGGTGAGATCGTGTCCCGCCTGACCCAGGACGTCGAGGCGATGCGCTTCACGACGGGTCCGGCTCTGCTCTACGGGCTGCAGGCGCTCACGGTCGTGCCGCTGGGCCTGCTGGTGGTGCTCCAGACGGCACCCGCACTCGGAGCCGTGGCGCTCCTGCTGTTCGCCGGCCTCTCCGTCTACCTGCTGCGGCTGGCGCCCGCGCTCCGCCGCGAGTCGACCGCCGTGCAGGCCGCACTCGGGGAGGTCGGAGCGCGGGCCGGAGAGGCGTTCGCGGCGATCCGGTTCGTGCAGGCCGCGCACCGTGTGGATGCAGAGACGCGTGCGATGGCGTCCGCTGCCGAGGAGCTGCGTGCGCGCAGCGTCGAGCTGGCCCGCGTCCAGGCGCGCACCGATCTCGGAATCCACGCAACCACCGAGGCTGTGCTGTTCGCTGGGCTCTGCCTCGGTGGGCTTGCGGTCGCGGAGAGAACCGCGTCGCCGGGAGACCTGCTCGGATTCTACGCGCTGCTCGGTGTGCAGCTCGCGCCGCTGCTGGCGCTCGGCTTCGTGCTCGGTGGTCTTCCCCGCGCGCTCGGCGCCGCGGTCCGGATCGAAGAGATCCTCACCACGCCCCCCGCCGACGCGGCGGGGAACGGCGACAGGCCTACCCCGGACCCGTCCGAGCAGGACCGTGCGCTGTCGCCGCCGAGCGTCGAGGTGCGCAATCTGACGTTCCGACATCCTGGGCGGGAAACACCAACGCTGCGCAACGTCTCGTTCGTCCTGGCGCCGGGCGAAACCCTCGGCATCTGCGGGCCGGTCGGCTCCGGCAAATCGGCGCTGATCGATCTGCTGCTGCGGCTGGAGGAACCGCCCCCCGGCACGGTCTACATCGACGGCTTCGACATCCGATCCGTCGCCCCGGCGGCACTGCGGGCACGGACGGCCGTCGCACTCCAGGAACCCTTCCTGTTCCGGGACTCGATCGCCGCCAACGTGGCGTTCGGCAACGCGTGCGGCGACGGCGCGCTCCATCCCGCGCTCCGCGCAGCCGGCATCGCACGCGAAGTCGACGCGCTCCCCGGCGGAATGGGAGCGCGCATCGGCGAACGGGGACTGACGCTGAGCGGCGGCCAACGCCAGCGCGTGGCGCTGGCGCGCACGCTCGCCGGCGCGAAGCCCTTCGTCGTCCTCGACGATCCGCTCTCGGCGGTCGATGTGGCCAAGGAGGGCGAGGTCCTCGACGCCCTGCGTCAGCACCTGCGCGGACGGACCGCGATCCTGACCGCACACCGGCTGAGCACCGTCCGCATCGCCGACCGCATCCTCTACCTGGAGCACGGCGAGGTCGTCGGTGTCGGCACGCACGCCCAGCTGCTCGCCGACTGCCCCGCCTACGCGGCCGCCTACCGGCACCAACACGAGGCGCAGGCCTTGGAGGGCGAGCCGTGACAGGCCGCACCGACCGCGCGCGACTCGCCCTCCTCTGGGGTTGGGTGCGACCCCATCGGCAGGGCTTCCTCGTCGCGACACTGCTCCTCGCGCTGTCCTTCGCCGTCGAGCTGCTCGGCCCGTGGCTCGTGCGCACGGCCGTCGACGGCCCGATCGCCGACGCGCTCGCCGGCAACGAGGGCTCGCCCACCACCCTTCTCGGGCTCGGCGGGATCTACCTCGTGGTGGTCGTCAGCGGCGGCAGCGCCCTCGGCTACGCGTTCGCACGGACGACCGCGCAGGCCGGAAAGGCCGTCATCCGCGACCTGCGCACGGCCCTGACCGCCCGCCTCCTCACGCTCGACGCTCGCTGGCACGACCGGGAGTCGAGCGGCCGCTCGATCACGCGCGTGACCGCGGACGTCGACAATCTCGACCAACTGCTGACGACCGGTGCGCTGCACGCCGCCTTCGATCTGGCCAAGCTCGCCGGGTTCGCGATCGCGATCGGGGTCTTCGCACCCGCACTGGTCGGGTTCGCCCTCGTGGCGTGCGCGGTCGCGGCGACGATCTCCCTGCTGTTCCGCAGCACAGCGCGCACCGCCTACGCAGCGGTCCGCCAGGATCTCGCACAGCAGAACGGGCTCGTGGCCGAGGCCGCGGCAGGGATCCGGACCGTGCGCGCTCTCGGGGCGGAGAGCACGCTGGCCGCGCGGTGCGCCACCGCGAACCGACGCACCCGTGACGCGTGGCATCGGACGATCCGCCGGTACGCGACGTTCTTCGCGACCATCGACGCCAGCCTCCGCCTCAGCCAGGCTGGCATGCTGTGGATCGGTGGCCTCGCGGTGGCCCGTGGCGACGTCACGACCGGAGCGCTCGTCCAGGCGTGGCTGTACTTCCAGAAGCTGGTCGGACCGATCCGCGATCTCGGCGAACGCTACAACGTGCTCCAGTCCGCACTCGCGAGCGCGGAGAGGATCGCCGAGGTGTTCGCCGCGCAGCCCGCGCCGACGAACCCCGTGCCCGCGGCGACGACGCTGCCCCCAGGTCCTCTCGCACTGGAGTTCCGAGGCGTCTGCTTCGGGTATACGCCCGACCAACCGGTGCTGTCAGGAGTCGACCTGATGGTCGAGGCCGGCACGACGTGCGCGGTGGTTGGCCCCACCGGGGCGGGCAAGACGACCTTGCTGGCACTCCTGTCGCGGATCCACGACCCGGACCGAGGCGAGGTCTTCGTCGGTGGCAGGGCCGTGACGACCGTCGAACTCGGCACACTGCGGCGCCGCGTGGTCGTCGTCCCGCAAGAGCCTGTGCTGTTCCGCGGCACGCTGCGCGACAACCTCCTCGCCCAGGCCGATGACCGGTCGTCGGACCGCGTCGCCCGGGTCCTCGACGAACTCGGCCTCACCGCTCTGATCGACGCCTGTGGCGGACTCGACGCAGGCGTCGACGGCACGGGGAGTCAGTTCTCACGAGGAGAGCGCCAGCTGCTCGCGCTGGCCCGCGCCGCCATCGCGGCACCGGACGTGCTCGTCCTCGACGAAGCCACCGCAAGCCTCGACTCGGCGACCGAGTCCCGCCTCGACCGCGCGCTGGCCTCGCTGTGCGCCGGCCGCACGGTGATGGTCGTGGCCCATCGACTCGCCACCGTGCGCCACGCGGACCAGATCGTCGTCCTGGACGGCGGAGAGATCGTGGAACGGGGGCGACACGCCGAACTCGCGGCGCGCGGCGGGCGCTACGCCGCGATGCTGCGCGCGGCCCGCGGCGAGAATCGTGCCTGAAAGCGTGTGACGACGTCCCGCGCCGCACGGCCCTGCGGCCGCGGGGCACCCGCCGAGCGAGTCCGTCCGCGCCCGCAGGCTGGGATCATCACCGGCTGCGACCCCGGGAGCGCGATCGGAGAGCACGGTTGGCGGCCGCCTCTTCGGAGATCCGCTTGCCCGTCGCCGCCCAGCTGCAGATCGGGCAGTGCGTAAGATCGTGGTAGAGCGCGGGGCAGTGCTCGCGCCCGAAGTAGATGATCTGGAGGTGCAGGTCGTTCCAGCACTCCTCCGGGAAGACGGCCTTGAGGTCGCGTTCGGTCCGTTCCACGGTCGTCCCGTTCGACAGCCCCCACCGCGCCGCGCACCGATGGATGTGCGTGTCGACCGGAAAGGCCGGGACACCGAACGCCTGCGCCATGACCACGCTCGCGGTCTTGTGCCCCACGCCCGGCAGGTCCTCGAGCGCCCCGAAGTCGGCTGGCACGTCACCGCCGTGGCGCCCGACGAGGAGTTTCCCGAGCCGTGACAGGTTGCGGGCCTTGGCCGGGGCGAGGCCACACGTCCGGATCAGGCCCAGGATCTCGGCCTCGGGCAGCGCGGCGAGCGCCTCGGGAGTCGGAGCGCGCTCGAACAACGCAGGCGTCACCTTGTTGACCCGCGCGTCGGTGGTCTGCGCGGACAGCAGCACGGCGACCAGCAGGGTGAAGGGATCACTGTGGTCGAGAGGGATCGGCGGGTCGGGGTAGAGCCCCTCGAGGATCTCCCGAATCCGGACGGCTTTGTCGGCGCGGCGCACGGCGCAGAGTGGACCATGCGGAGCGCGCCCGAGCACGGGCCGCGCGGGGAACGAGCCGCCGCGCGGCGCAGCGATCCCGCAGGCCCAACCACGGGAAAACCTGGGGGTTCCCCCCCAGGCGCTGGAATACCGACAGGCAAAAAAAGAGGAGACCGGAGGTCGCCCTCCGGTCTCCTGCTCGCTCTC
>JBEAPQ010000164.1:0-3828 GCA_041164325.1 Planctomycetota bacterium
CCCGTGCAGTCCGCAAAGCCATGATGTCCAAGAGGCTCCTGTCCATCTCGCTGTTCGCCGCCGTTCTGGCCCTGGGTGGAGGTGCCCGCGCGCAGAAGGTGACCTCCGACGAGTTCTCCCGGACCGTCAACGAGACGATCCGTCTCGGCGATGACAAGCGGACCGACAAGGCGGTGCGGGAGAACCCGATCCACACGGTGGGTCACTTCCGGTCGCTGGTCCTGGCCTCCAAGAAGGACTCGTCCATCGACAATGCGGCGGAGCGCGAGTCGCTGCGCGCATCTTGGGAGCGGGTCTTCGAGGGGCGCACGCTCGAGCTCCTCGGGCGGTGGCTGGAGGCCGCCGACTCCTCGATCCTCAGGAGCTACGACCAGGGACAGAGCGCGCTCGCCAAGGCCTACGGGGAGCTCAACCGCCTGACCGTTTCGAAGGAGCCCGATCGGAAGTCCTACGAGACCTTGCGCGACTCGCTCCTGAAGATTGCGGAGCTCTTCGAGGGGATCGGTGACCCGCTGGACGCAGCGGATGCCTGGGGCGTCGTCGCTCGCGTCTACTCGATCATCCCCGATCGGAGCATCGGCGATCAGCGTGACGGCATCTACGCGATCGAGCGCTTCATGGATCTGCGTGAGCAGTGGCAGTGGACCAAGGACGTCTACTTCCAGCAGAACCAGAACTGGATGAAGGCCGAGAAGGAGCGGCTGAAGGAGGCCGAGGCCGACGCCGCCAAGCGCAAGGCCGAGGGCTACGACGGCCCGATGAAGGGTGTCGAGTCGTTCCTGATGCCGGACGCGGAGGCCAACGAGATCGTCGGAGAGCTCGCGTTCCACGTGCTCAAGGAGCCCAAGGTCGATCTCTGCCCGCAGGGTGGACCGATCCCGATGGCGTGGCCGGCCGTCACCGTCATCCAGAGCGGCCCGGCGCCCTTCCAGTGGTTCAAGGGCTCGGACATCTACCTGGTGCGTCCCGGCGCGACGGACCTGGGTGTGACCCTCGTCGGGAACGAGACCGACCTGTCCAAGAACCCGTTCGCCGAGGTCGAGTCCGGCAACAAGCTGAAGAAGCCTGGGCTGTTCTTCCTCGATGCCGAAAGCAAGCGGCCCTACGCCATGTGGTTCTTCACGGGTGGGAGCCAAGAGCCCTACATGGGCGTCAACCAGAACCTGGAGCCGACGCGCGACTCCGCGGTCGTCTACTACAAGAGCGCCGGAGTGTGGACGACCGAGGTCGACGGCGAGGAGCTCCAGTTCTTCGATGACAACACGAACGGGTTGCTCTTCGAAGAAGACCCGTTCGCATACGGCCTCAAGGACCGGAACGTCGGTGCCGGACCGGACGAGGAGGTTGCGATTCCGGCCTTCGATTCCTTCCAGGTCGGCAAGGGCGCTGTGCAGCCCTTCAGCGAGTGGGTCCAGCTCGGCGATGCCTGGTACCACGTTCGTGGCAGGGACGACGGGAAGGCCGTCGGGCTGCGCAAGGCCAACCCGGAGTACCTCAAGACCGGGACACTCAAGCTCGATTGGGGGGGCTCGAAGGCCAACCAGCCGACCGTGTTGATCGTGCAGGGGCGCGGTGACTTCCGTGGTGCCCGCTTCAACCTGGCCGGAGGCAAGCCCGTGACGGTCCCGGCGGGCGAATACGAGCTGATGTTTGGGCGGATCGAGTCCGGCAAGGGCGCGAAGCTGATGACGGCCAACATCTTCCCGGGCACGGCCGAGCGTGTGACGGTGGCTCCGGACGTCGAGACGAAGCTCACGATCGGTGGTCCGTTCAAGCTCGACTTCACCCGGAAGGGTGCGGACGGGACCGTGGCGGTCGACGCGCTGACCATGCGCGTGCGCGGGAGCGCAGGTGAGATCTATACGCACATCAACGGCTCTGCGCCGGCTCCTGCGGTCTTCGTCGCCAAGGGCGAAGACGGCAAGGGGGCCCGCGAAGTCGGAGAGTTCCAGGCGATCCGTGACCCGGAGACGCTGAACCAGGTCTCGGTCAAGTACAGCAGCACGCTGTCGAGTCACGTGGGCTTCTACCCGATCCCGAAGGGCTCGCGCGGCGAGACCGTTCTCGAAGTCCAGGTGCCGGACGGCTTCTTCGTCGGGTTGGCCGAGAAGAAGAACAAGCTGTTCGGCAAGCTCGATGCGATCTACCGGTGACGCATCCCGTGCGCGGCCGACGGCCGAGGCGCGTCCAGCCCGACCGTGAGGTCGTGGGGCGTGCAGCAGCGTCGTCCTGCGGCCCGCAGCCGTCATCCTGACCGGCGCGGTCCGGCGAGAGCCCTCCTTTCCCTCCATCTCCGAACCTCCCTCCGAGTCCCACCGTGCTCGACATCAAGGTCCTCCGTGACGATCCCGAACGTGCCCGTCAGGGTGCGCTCAAGAAGCACTTCCCGGCCCGTGCCGAGGCCGTCGATCGGGTTCTCGCTGTCGATGCCGAGCTGCGCGCGCTGATCCCCGTCCTCGACGGGATGCGGGCCGAGCAGAAGCAGGCCTCGAAGCGGATCGGTGCGCTTCCTCCCGCGGAGCGTGAGGCGCTCCTCGCCGAGCAGAAGATCAAGAAGGTCGAGCTCCAGCAGCTGGAGGCGAAGGAGCGCGAACTCCAGGATGGGCTGCGCGTTGCGCTGCTCCAGGTGCCCCAGATCCCCGATCCGGAGGTCCCGGACGGGAAGGACGACGCCGCGAACGTCGAAGTGCGTCGCGTGGGGGACCCGCCCCGGTTCGACTTCGAGCCGCTCGCCCATGACGACCTCGCCGTCGCGCGTGGATGGCTCGACGTCGAGCGCGCGGCCCAGATGGCGGGCAGTCGGAACTACCTGCTGTTCGGTGACCTGGCGCTGCTGCAGGACGCGGTGCTGCGGTTCGCGGTCGACCACATGGTGGGGAAGGGATTCACCGCCGTAGACCCGCCGCTCCTGGTGCGCGACGAGGTCATGACGGGAACCGGCTTCTTTCCGGGTGGCGAGGAGCAGACCTACCGCGTCGTCGAAGACGGGCTGAACCTGATCGGGACGGCCGAAGTGCCGGTGACTTCGATCCACGCTGGAGAGATCCTCGACGAGGCGTCGCTCCCGCGCCGCTACGTGTCCCGTTCGATGTGTTTCCGGCGTGAGGCCGGGACCTACGGCAAGGACACGAAGGGGCTCTACCGGGTCCATCAGTTCCAGAAGGTCGAGCAGGTCATCGTCGACGTGGCCGACGAAGCGCAGAGTCGGGCCCACCACGAAGACATCGTGCGGAACTCGGAAGAGGTGCTCGCCGCGCTCGAGCTGCCCTACCGGGTCGTGGCGGTCTGCGGCGGTGACCTCGGGGTTCCGCAGGCCTTCAAGTACGACATCGAGTGCTGGATGCCGTCACGCAATGCCTACGGCGAGACGCACTCCGCGTCGCGCTTCTACGACTACCAGGCGCGCCGCTTGAAGATGCGCTACCGCACCACCGAGGGGCGCAAGGTCGTGCACTGCCACACGCTCAACAACACCGTGTTGGCCAGCCCGCGCATCCTGATCCCGTTCGTCGAAGTGCACCAGACCGGGGACCGGCGCGTTCGCATCCCGACGGCGCTCAGGCCGTATCTCGGGGGCCGCGAGGAGCTCTAGTCCGCGCACCGGCTGCGGGGTCAGTTCCCGCGGCCGCCGCCGCCTCCTCCTCCGCCGCCGCCGCCCGCACCAGGAAAGCCGCCCGGGAAACCGCCGCTGCCGCCGAACAGCCCTCCGGCTCCGCCGCGGAGAAGGTCGCGGAAGTCGATCGGCGGGCGGTTCGGGTTGCCCGGGGTCGGAGCGGCTCGGTTGCCGCCCTGGCGTCCTGCGCCGCGCGCGTCGCCGCCGCTCGTCGA
>JBEAPQ010000165.1:0-2724 GCA_041164325.1 Planctomycetota bacterium
CGTCGCCCGCAGCTTTGCGATCCACCGCGACGTCACCGGGATCGCCTCCTCGAGCGACAGGCCGTCGACCGCCTGGATCAGCTGCTTGGCGCTGCCGAGCGCCGCGGGACCCGCCGTCTTCAGCTCGTGCACGACCCGAGCGACCTCGGCGTCGAGCTGGTCGGCTGCGACGGCCCGATGCACGAGCCCGATCCGCTCCGCCTCCCGCCCGTCGAACCGCTCGCCGGTCAGGAACAGCGTCCGCGCGCGGCCCGCACCGATCTTCTGCATGACGAACGGCGAGATCACCGCCGGCACGATGCCGAGCTTGACCTCGGTCAGCCCGAACAGCGTGTCCTCCGTCGTGATCGCGCAGTCGACCGCGGCCGTCAGCCCGGTGCCGCCGCCGAGCGCGTGCCCGTGGATCCGCGCGACGACCGGCTTCGAGCAGCGCGCGATCGCGAGGAACATCCGCGCCATCTCGTCGGCGCCGCGCTGGTTCTGCTCCTCCGGCAGGCTCGCCTGCTCGGTCATCCACCCAAGGTCTGCGCCGGCGGAGAACGACTTGCCGTTCCCCGACAGCACGACGACGTGGACGTCGGGGTCGCGGTCGATCCGCGCGAACGCCGCCGACAGCTCGGCGACGACCGTGCCGTTGAACGCGTTCCGGACTTCGGGCCGGTCGAGCCGGACGTGGAGGACGCGGCCTTCCGCGGCCAGCTCCAGGGTCTCGTATGCGGGATGTTCCATGCGTGGTCACGGAGGGTAGCGGCGGCCGGACCCCGGATCACCCGAGGTCTCGCGCGGCCGCGGATCGCCGCTACGCTCCCGCGCCTTGACCCCGCCTCCGCTCCAGGCCCGCCTGATGCTGCTGGCCGCCGGCGTGCTGTTCGCAACCGCCGGCGCCGCCGTCAAGTCGTGCGAAGGCCTGTCCGGCCCCGAAGTCGCGGCCCTCCGCTCGGCGATCGCCGCCTTGGTCCTGCTCGCCGTGCTGCCCGAGTCCCGGCGTCGCCCGGACCTCGGCGTCGGCCTCGCCGCCCTCGCCTACGGCGTGATGCTGACGCTGTTCGCGACCGCGACCAAGCTGACCACTGCGGCCAACGTCGTCTTCCTGCAGTCGACCGCTCCGCTGTTCGTGCTCGTCCTGGGTCCGCTGCTGCTCGGCGAGCGTGCGCGCCGCCGCGACCTGCCGATCCTGGCGCTGCTGCTCGTCGGCGCGACCCTGTTCTTCGTCGCCGCCGAAGAGCCGACCGCCACCGCCCCCAACCCCGCGCTCGGCAACATGCTCGGCGCCGCGTCCGGCCTCGCCTGGGCGCTGACGCTGATGGGACTCCGCGCGCTCGGCAAGCGCGGCGTCAACGCCGCCGCCCAGGCAACCGTCTGGGGCAACGTGCTGGCGGTCTTCATCAACCTGCCACAGGTCGACCCGACGCGCGTCCTCGACGCGAGCCTCGTCGACTGGGCGATGCTCGGCTGGCTCGGCGTGTTCCAGATCGGACTCGCCTACGTGCTGATCGTCCGCGCCGTGCCGGCGGTCCCGGCCTTCGAGGTCACGCTGCTGCTGATGACCGAGCCGGCCTTCAACCCGGTGTTCGCATGGCTCGTGCACGGCGAGGTGCCGGGCTTCTTTCCGATCTGCGGCGGCGTGCTGATCTCGGGCGCACTCGTGCTGAAGAGCTGGCTCGACGCACGCAGCGGTCAGTCTGCGCCCCCGACCTCACCCTGACGACCACGGCGGTGCGCCGCGGTCCACGGCACCGCGAGCCCGCCCGCATCGACGCGCTCCTCGAGCGCGGTCAACAGCACGTCGGCATCCGACTCGACGACGAGGTGCTCGCGGTTCTTCGGCGCGACGAAGCCCTCCTGCACGGTCCGATCCAGGAACTCCTGCAGCGCCCCGAAGTAGCCGTCGACGTCGAGCAATCCACACGGCTTCGCGTGGATGCCGAGCTGCGTCCACGTCAGCACCTCGAAGATCTCCTCCAGCGTCCCGAACCCACCCGGCAGCGCGATGAACGCATCCGCGAGCTCGGCCATCTTCGCCTTCCGCTCGTGCATCGTCTCCACCTCGTGGAGCACCGTCACGCCGCGGTGCGCAACCTCCCGGTCGAACAACGCATGCGGGATCACGCCGTGCACTTCGCGCCCGTGCTCGAGCACCGTGTCCGCCACGATCCCCATCAGCCCGACCGCCGCCCCCCCGTAGACCAGGTCGAACCCCCGCCCAGCAATCGCCTTCCCCAGCCGCTGCGCCGCCGCCGCGAACACCTCGCGCTCCCCGACACGGGAACCGCAGTAGACACAGACTCTTCGGATCAAGCGTTCACCTCAGGGGTTGGTCGGCGTCGGCGCGCGCAGCCCACGCGCCCAACACGCGCACGCTGCATCCCGCAGCACGAAAGCTCGAGAGCACCCGGGCATTCGCACCTTCGTCGGCACGCCCCATGAACTCGAGTTCGATTCTCAGACCCATCGGATCGTGCACAGCTCCGCGCGTCGAGAGTCGAATCAGTTGCATCCCCGACCCGACCAACTCTCCCAATACAGACTCGAACGTTCCGTCGGCGGCATGGAGCATCGCGGCCGTCACCACATCGACGCCGTGCTGGATCTCCGACGCAAGACGCGCCAGCAGCAGGAACCGCGTCCGGTTGTCCGCCGCGTCGGCCATGTCGCGGCGGAGGACGACGAGGCCGTGGAGGCGGCCCGCGTCTTCGTGGCAGAGGGCGGCGAGGGTCGGGTCTT
>JBEAPQ010000166.1:0-5211 GCA_041164325.1 Planctomycetota bacterium
GACTTGGCCAGCAGGCCCGGTCGAGCCCGAGTAGCTCAGGTCCGGATGGGTCTGCCAAAGGCAGCCTGTCATGCCGATGTTCGTCAGGTCGATCGGGCCGAGGGACTGGTACCCGAGGAGCAGGACAGCGAGCTGGTTGCTGGGGAGCCCCCCAAAGGTGACCGAGAACGGCGCTCCCTGCGACGGGACTCCCGACGACGAGAGCACGGGCTGCGTGGTCCCCGCGCAGCCTCCGCCGAGATTCCGGAAGTTCGCTGCAGGACCGCTGAGGAACGGAAAGGCCCCCATGTCGGCGCGGCTCCCATCTGCGTCCGCCGGGCTCGCCGGGTCCCCGGTGTCGATGCACGGCGAGTTCGCCTGGAGCCGGTAGTCGCGCGTACCCGAATTCGCGAACAGCGGGTCGCTGCTGATGTTCCCGGTCCCCGTGAATCCACCCTGCACGCACGAGTAGCGGACCACGGCCGACGTGCCTCGGTCGTACGGCGCCCCGAACGCGCGGATCTGGTAGCCCTGGTTGCCCCAGACGATGGAGTCGATGACCTCGACCGAGCTCCAGTTGGCCATGCTGATGCCACCCTGGTGACCGAACCGCCACGAGGTCGCCCGGTTGCCGACCACCGTGCACCGCTCGATGCGCATCGAAGTGCCGGTACCGTCGGTCAGGGTCGCGCCGCCGGACGCCCAAGCACGGTTGTTGATGATCGTGCAGCCGTAGAGCTCGGCGCGGCAGCTGTTGCCCGAGGCGCAGACCCCGCCACCGAACGTCCCCGTCGACAGCGCGTTGTCCTCGATGCGGCAGTCCTCGACCCGCAGGAACGAGCCCGGTCCGCCGACGAGGACCCCGCCCCCGTAGTAGTCGAATCCGTACGAGCTCGGCGCCGGGTGCCCCGCACCACCGGCGATCCGGAAGCCGCGCACGGTCGTGCCGACCGGCTCACCCTTGTTGGCGAGTACGACCGAGTCGGACCGCGCCGACCCGTCGAGGACGGTCACGTCCGGACCGCCTGTGCTCTCGACGATCAGGAGCTTGCCGAGGAGGTCGAGGTTCTCGACGTAGGTTCCCGGCATGACCTGGATGCGGTCCCCGCTCTGGGCTGCGGCGATGGCGGCCTGGACGGTGGCATGGTCGCGCGGAACGACGAGGACCTGCTGGGCGACAAGACTCGATGCTGCGTATGAAAGAGTGGCGAGAGTGCTGAAGAGGCGTCGTGTGGACATGATTTCTGCGTTCGATTCCTGGGTTGCGAACACAGGGTGCCAACGCCGCTGGACTGCCGACCGGACGGGAAACACGGTGCGGCGCTCTGCATCGAGCTGCGAAGAAGTTCCGCATTCCTTGTCCGGTTCTTCCACGGTGCACGTTCTGGAGAGCAGCCCGGGAAACCGTGGGAAGAAGTCCATCGAGTCAAGTCTCCGCCCTGTTGCTCTCAGCAGGACGACCTCGCGTCTGATCTGGCCGTCCACAGGATGGCCACGATGGCTCGTGGGAACCGGGTGCGCGGTTCCCACGGGCGCAAGAGCCCCGGCACGCGTTCGCGCGTGCCGGGGCCTCTCTTTCCCGGCGACGAGAGGACGGAACGCGACGCCCCACTCGCATCGCGCGGAGCGCTGCGCACCCGTCGCTAGACTCTCGCGATGCCCAAGACCCGGCTGCTCGCGTCGTCCCTCCTCTGCGCCGCTCTCGCCGGCGGTCTCGCGCACGCGCAGGAGCCCGAGAACCCACGCCGGGTCATCCACTCCGTCAGCGACATCAGCCAGGAGTTCTCGTTCTACATGGACGGGCGCTTCTACCAGCAGTACCTGGCCGGCCACGGACGCGACGCACGCAACTGGGGAAGCCTGCACCGCGTCGACCTGTCGAACGTCAACCTCCTCGTGCTCACGGGGGGCGACCCGCGGATTCCATACACCGCGGCGTCGCTCGACCACGTCGACGCGTTCCTCGAAGGCGGCGGCACGGTCCTCCTGATGATCGACGGTGCGGAGTCGATGCCCCCCGGAGCATCGCTCGCACTCCGCCACGGTGTCGAGCCGACGCTGCGTGCGGCCAAGGCACCGATCCGAGTCACGGAGGCGCTCACACGGCTGCACGACGGTGCCGACGTCGACGCCTTCCGGGACGGGCGCACGCTCGCGTGCGGCGAGGGCTTCGAGCACCTCGTCGTCGATGCGGACGGCGAGCCGGTCCTCACCGTGCGCAAGGTCGGCGAAGGCCACCTGATCGTCGGCAGCCGGAGCCTCTTCGGGTCCAGGCCCGACGCTTCCGACCCGATCCACGCTGACTGGATCACGCCGATGCTGCTCCACTTCGCGACGCAGAAGCCGGTCGTGACCCGTCGGCACCACCCGGCGACCTGGGTCGAACACGCCGAGGATCTCGGCCCCCTCGTCCTCGAGTACCACGACGGCACGGCACCGTTCGCCCGTGCCATCGCCGACGAATACATCACCATCCGCCCCCACCTCGTCGCGATCACCGGCGTCGAGCCCGCACCCGGCATGATCAAGCGCCTCCTGATCCTGCCCACCGGAGGCGGCGGCTTCTCGAGCGGCGAACGCATCGCGATCGGCGCGTTCTGGGGCGACTTCCCCAAGAACCGCTACCCGATGGTCGAACTCATCGGCCACGAAGCCGGCCACTCGTGGGTGCTCCCGCACCCCGAACCGCTGTGGAACGAGCCGATCGCCACCTGGCTCGGCATCCAGGTCGGCCGCCGCATGGGACTCCCCGAAGCCGACAAGACCCTCGAACGCCAGATCCGCCTCGCCCGCCGCTTCGATCCCGACCTCACCAAGGTCGACCCCCTCGCCGAGGACGCTCCCCGGGACCTCGTCTGGGGCAAGTCGTACTTCGTGTTCGAAGAGCTCGAACGCCTCCACGGCCCCGGCGCCATGGCCCGCTACTTCCGCACCAAGCGCGAGATGCTGGCGAGCGACCGCAAGGGCTACAGCTTCGACGACCTCGTCGCGGTCTGGAGCAAGGCGCTGGGAGAGGACATGTTCCCGTGGTTCCAGGGGCTTGGGTTCGGGGTGGAGCGAAGCAACACGGATCTCTCTGACGAGTGACGGGTTGCCCGCCCGCAGAGGGACTCATGCCGACGTCGATCCCCCAATCCATGCCCTGCCTGCCGGACGCAGCTCTCTAACATCCGGTGGTGGTTCCACTCCTGGACTTGCAGGGCGCTGACCCGCTTCCGGATCTCGTCGCAGCCCTCTCCTCCGTCGGCTTCGTGGAGCTTGCGAACCACGGGCTGGACGCCGCCACGTTCCTTGGCTTGAGGACGGTCGCGGACCGGTTCTTCGATGCGCCCGTCAGCGCGAAGTCTCGCTACGCGGTCGCTGATCCCCTCGCCAATCGGGGCTTCCGCGCACGCGGCTCCGAGTCCCTGGCCTACTCGCTCGGCCACGCTGCACCGCCCGACCTGTTCGAGAGCTTCAACGCCGGAACGGACACGCCGAGGGAGTGGTCGGACCTGGTGCAACAGACTCCCTGGCCCGACGACCTGGTTCCGGGGTATCGATCGGCGACCCTCGCAGCGCTGCACGCTTTCGGAGCCCTGGGGACGCGGCTGGACACGCTGATCGGCGCGGCAATCGGCGTTCCTGACCTGGCCGCGCGGTCGAAGCATGGCCCCGACATGCTTGCGTGCATCGACTACCGGCCCGGACCCGATGGCGCTGAGCCAACGCTGGGCGGACAGCTCCGCATGGGTGCGCACACGGACTACACGACATACACGCTGCTGCTCGCCGACCCGGTCCCAGGCCTGCAGATCCTCAGCGCACACGGCGAGTGGATCGATGTGATCCCTCGTCCCGGCAATCTCCTCATGAACGTCGGAGACCTGCTCGCGATGTGGACCAACGACTGCTGGCCATCCACGCTCCATCGGGTCGTACCGATGGCCCTCGGTGCCGCACCGCGACGCCGCAGCGTGGCATGGTTCCACTACCCGGATCCGGACGTCCGCGTCACTCCGCTCCCGCACTTCGTCGGCGAGGGCCCACGGCACTACGCGGAGGTCCGGGTCGACCAACACCTGCGCGGCAAGCTGGCAGCCCCCAAGACGAATTCACTGCCGACGAGCGCGTCGACGACGAACGCACGGATCGATCGATCCTGAGCCCGGAGCAGCCTTCACGCCAGCACCCCACCCATCACCCGCCCATGCACGTCGGTCAGCCGGTAGTCCCGGCCGCCGAAGCGGAACGTGAGGCGCTCGTGGTCGAGGCCCAGCAGGTGGAGGACGGTCGCCCAGAGGTCGTAGTAGGTGCAGACGTCCTCGACGGCGCGGTAGCCGAGCTCGTCGGTTGCGCCGTGGACGTGGCCGCGGCGGACGCCGCCGCCGGCGAGCCAGATGGAGAAGCCGTACGGGTTGTGGTCGCGGCCGTCGCTGCCCTGTGAGAAGGGGGTGCGGCCGAACTCGCCGGCGAAGACGACGAGGGTCTCGTCGAGGAGGCCGCGGCGGTCGAGGTCGAGGAGGAGGGCAGCGATCGGCTGGTCGACCTGGTTGGCCATCAGGCCGTGCCCGCGCTCAAGGGAGCTGTGGTGGTCCCAGGGATTGGCGGCGTTGCCGCCGCCGAGGTTGGCGCCGAGCGTCGACAGTTCGATGAAGCGCACGCCGCGCTCGACGAGGCGTCGCGCGAGCAGGCACTGGCGTGCGTAGGCGGCTGTGCGTCGATCGCCGTGGTCGAGGCCGTAGAGCGTGCGGATCTCGTCCGGCTCGTCGCGCAGGTCACAGAGGTCGGGGACCGCCGCCTGCATCCGGTAGGCGATCTCCTGGTTCTTGATCGCAGCCTGGAGCGCCGGATAGCCCGGCCCCAGGTCGGACGCGAAGCCCGCGTCGAGCTGGTCGACGAAGCGAAGCCGCCGTCGCTGCAGCGCGTCGTGGTCCACGGCGCGGACGTTGCGCACGGCTTCCTCCGCATCGGCGCGCAGGACGGACGCCTCGTACTGCCCCGGCAGGAACCCGCTCGTGAAGTTGGCGACGCCCCCGTGCGGCGCAGCAGCACCCCCGCTCTGCAGCACGACGTAGCCCGGCAGGTCCTCGGCCGCACTGCCGAGCCAGTAGCCCATCCAAGCGCCCGCGCTCGGGTGCCCGAGGAACGGGAAGCCCGTGTGCGCGAACAGGTTGCCCTGCGCGTGCTCGGAGAACGGTGCGGTCATCGACCGGATCACCGTCATCTTGTCGACGCAGTTCCCCAGGTGCG
>JBEAPQ010000167.1:0-27606 GCA_041164325.1 Planctomycetota bacterium
GTAGGGCCCGCACCCTGGCAGCGATCCTGCTGACCCTCCTGTCCGCGGGGTGCGTCACCGAGATCGTCGACGCCGATCCGTTCGGCGTCGACGGGACGGAGCTGCCTGCTCTGGCCGTGCCGGTCGCCATCCCACTCGGGGGGGCGAACGTGGCCCCGGGTGGGGCCGCGGCGGACGCCTACTACCAGAGCATCGTGCAGCAGCTCCAGGATGCGGTCTTGGAGCGCGACCCGGATCTGCTCGCCGGTCTCCTGGCCACGCACGACCGGGACGTGGCGCCCGCATGGGCCAAGCCGGTCCTGGAGCGGTTCCGCGGTCTGGTCCTCCCGCTCCGGTTCGAGCGCCATGCGGCGGCCACCGCCGCCCTCGAGGTCGTCGGCGGCGTGCCGCCGCTCGGTCGGGTCGTGCCGATGCGGCTGCGCGTCCCTCCGGTGCCTGGGATGGCCTTCGTGCTGCCGGGAGAGGAGCGTCGGCGCGTCGCCCCGACGCGGGTCCTCATCGAGGTCACGACGGTCGATCTGGACTGCTTCGGTGGCCGTTTCGAACGCGAGTTCACCGATCTGCTCCCCCTGGAAGACAGTGTGGACATGGGGGAGGGCGAGGCGCTGGACGTGGCGTTCGCGCTGCCCGCGCTCGAGATCGAGGGGTGTGCGCGGATGGTGGACGTCCGCTGCTCGCTGGTTCCCGGGACGGCCTTCGTCGACGGTGAGCCGGTCCCGATCCAGAGTGTGGAGCTCGCGACCCTGTCCTTCGATCTCCTGCCCCAGGGCATCGAGGGCGTGCGCACGCATCCGTACACGCACCTGCGGAACGGCCTCGACAGCGGCGACGTCCGCCACCTCGACAACGTCTTCCTGGCCGCGCTGTTCATGCCCGCCTCCTTCCGTGAAGCGGCGATCGAGCGCTGCGTCGAGCAGGTGCGGAACGGCCGCCCTGTCGTGGCGCGCGCGGCCATGGCCGCGCTCCGGGAGATGACCGGGCGCCCGATCTCGGTCGACGACCGCGATGGCTGGCTCGCATGGGCGCAGACCCATGCCCAAGGGCGCTGACGTGCGTCGGGGCAGCGGTCTCGGAGGGTGGCTCCGTGCGTGCGCCGCGCGGGAGCGGGTGCTAGGTTCTCGCGCGCCGCAGCCGCTCCGATGACCGACTTCCTGCCCGCAGAAGAACAGCTTCGCGTCCTCGAGAGAGGCGTCGTCGATCTCGTCGAACGGAAGGAGCTCCTCGAACGGCTCGAGAAGAGTCGTCGCGAGGGGCGTCCGCTCCGCATCAAGCTCGGCATCGACCCGTCGTCTCCGGACATCCACCTGGGGCATGCGGTCGTCCTGCGGAAGCTTCGCGACTTCCAGAACCTCGGCCACCAGGTCATCGTGCTGTGGGGCACGGCGACGGCGATGCTGGGTGACCCCACCGGCAAGAACAAGACGCGTCCGACGCTGACGCGCGAGCAGGTCGAAGCCAACAAGCAGACCTACAAGGCCCAGGTCGGGCGCGTTCTCGACCTCGAGCGCATCGAGGAGCGGGAGAACGGCGAGTGGTTCGACGCGATGGGCTTCATGGGAGCCGTCCGACTCGCGGCGGGCACGACCGTCGCGCGGATGCTGGAACGCGATTCGTTCGAGAAGCGCTACCGCGCGGGTGAACCCATCTCGGTCCACGAACTCCTCTACCCGATCATGCAGGGCTGGGATTCGGTCGAACTCCGCTGTGACGTCGAGATCGGCGGCACCGACCAGCTGTTCAACCTGCACATGGGGCGTGAGCTCCAGCGTCGGGAGGGGCAGGAAGCGCAGATCTGCCTGACGACCCCGATCCTGACCGGTCTCGACGGGACCGAGAAGATGTCGAAGTCCCTCGGCAACTACATCGGCGTCAGCGACGCCCCGCGTGACATGTTCGGCAAGTGCATGAGCGTCCCCGACGACCGGATGCGCGAGTGGTTCACGCTCGTGACCGACGTGGCGCTCGACGAGGTGGACGTCCTGCTCGGCGGGCACCCGCGGGCCGCCAAGGTCGCGTTGGCCCGCGCGGTGACGGCGCTCTACCACGGCGACGAAGCAGCGGACGCTGCCGTCGCGGAGTTCGACCGGATGTTCCGCGAGGGTGGGACTCCGGACGAGATGCCCGAGCACACGGTCGACCGACCGGAGGGTGCCGAACAGGTCCTGCTGCCGAACCTGCTGGCGGCGATCGGCTTCTGCGCCAGCACGAGCGAGGCGCGGCGACTGATCCAGGGCGGGGGGATCCGCGTCGACGGTGAGGTCGTCGCCGATCCGAAGGCTGGCGTGCCCGTGGGGACCTACCACGTGCAGGCCGGCAAGCGGAAGCACGCGCGCGTCACCGTGCGGTGACCGCTGTGCGGCGTGGCGCCGCAGTGAGCGCGGTCACTTGTGCTCGATGGCCTTCCAGTGCTCCGCGTAGTCGAAGTCGGGCGACTGTTCGAAGTCGTGGCAGACGAGGCAGCTCGCAGCGCCGATCGAGCCGAGCTCGTTGTCGATCGGATTGGCCGCGTGCGCGCTGCCGGCGCCGTGGCAGCTCTCGCAGCCGACATCACGCAGTTCCGGCGTCTTCTCGGGGTTCACGAAGCCGCTGACGTTGCCGTACCCGACGGTGTGGCAGCGCACGCAGTCCGGGTAGTGCGGGACCGGCCAGCCGTAGCGTTCGCCGACCGCCGCGTCTTCGAGAGTGGCCCATGCCTTGGCGTGGCGCGTGGTCTCCCAGACGGACTGCGCCTCCGGGTGGCAGATCGCGCAGCGCGCGTTGCCGACGTAGGCGGCTCCGTTCTCGGTGGGCAGCAGTCCGGCCATGCGCTCCCGGGTGCCGTCTGCTTGGACCTCGTGCCGGTGGGCCAGGACCAGTGCCCGGACGTCCGGATCCTCCAACGCTCCCTTCCGCGTCCGGCTGCCTTCGAGCGGAATCGGAGCGTAGTGGGTGATGCGGGGCTCGTCGTCCATCCGCGCCAGCGTGACGTCGAGCAGGAAGCGGCCGCGTACGCCGGGCTGCACCATCGGCACGCCTCCGTCGAGGAGCTCGGGGTCGCGCGGCGGCTCGGCGTGCTCGGCTTGGATCGACACGATCAGGTCGGGACGCGGTTCGAGCGAGGCGGCCTTCCGCGCCTCGGAGCTCGGACCGTGGTGGAGCAGGATGCGGAAGGAACCTGCCGGGACGCCCTCCATGGCGAGGCTCCACGCGGCCTGCGCGGACCGCAGCGTGAAGCGCGGCGCCGCACCCTCAGTCGGGGTCGGGGCCCGTGTCGCGAGTCCCGTCACGCGAGCCCTTGCTGTGCCCTCCTCGAGATCGACGAACGGGCGGAAGGGCCACGGCGCGGACGCGTCGGCCGGAACGATGTCCGCGCACACGAACGGCAGCTGCGGAAACGACTCGACGAAGCCTGTGAGCAGGTCGGGGTCGAGCGCGAGATCGCCGGGCCCGAGCCCTACCGCGTCATAGCGCGCTCGTCCGTCGTCCAGGACGTTCAGGATCGTGTAGAGCTTGAGCTCATCCAGCGGCGTGCCGCCGGTCGTCAGGTCGCCGCCTTCGATCAGGAAGTCGTAGGAGCTCCTGTCTTGGAGGGAGCGAAACGTCCGCCGTGCGAGTCCGCCGACCTGACCACTCGCGCATCCGCAGGGTTCGAGGTGGCCCTCCAGGTGCCCGGTCAGCCGGAGTCGGACGCGGGGGCCCGGGTCCTGCTGCGGCCGCGGTGCGGCTTCGACGCGGTCTGACTCGGGCGTGCATCCGACGAGCGCGAGGGGCAGTGCGGCAAGGAGGGCTCTCAGCGTTCTGGGCAACATGGCTTGGCCGTCGCGTGGTGCGGGTGGGGCGGGGGCGTCAACGGCGTCATCGGCGGTCGAAGCCCGCGAAGTCGATCGTCAGGCAGGCTGGGCCCGCGGGCGCGCGTGCCAGCAGGACGCGGCCGCGGAAGGATCGCTCCGCGAAGTTGCCGCGGTAGCGGAGATGCACGGTGCGGCTCCGCACGTTGGACGCGACGGACTCGACCCGGGCGTCGAAGTGTTCGCGCAGGTCGCGGCCATCCTGGCCCTCGATGCCGACCACGTGGAAGTCCGCGGGGAGCAGCGGGTCGTGGTCCGTCACCATGACGGCGGCTTCGCGCTCGGCGTCGAACGGGAACGCGCCGAACGCGATCCAGCCGGGCGGCGCGACGCGGAGGCCTGGGACGAGCGTCCCGCTGACGGGGACGCGGATCGTGTACGAGCTGTCCGCGGTCGGGATCAGCACCTCGAGCGAGAACGGGCCGTCCTGGCGGTCCTCACCGGCCCGGAGCGCGACCGACAGGAGCGCGCAGTCCGGTTCGGTGCTCAGCCGGACCTCGAAGTCCCGCGCCTCGCGCATCGTGACGCCGTCGAGGGTCTCCACGCAGCGCGGCGTGCCCAGTCCGCTCGGTGCCGTGCCGTCCCGCGCACGGATCTCGACCGACTGCTCGAAACGGACCGGTCGCGGCACCTCACCGAGGTCGAGGTGCGCGAACGGCCGGAGCCGGTACGGCGCCTCGATGCCGAATCGGAATCGGAGCGGAATCGTCGCGCGGGATGATCCCGCTGCCGTGGACTGGAGCACCACCTGGGCCGGCGTCCAGGTCGGTGCGAGGTCAGCGACTTCCTTCTCCGCCGTCCGGATCGTCAGCCGCAGGATCAGCGCCCCGTCCGCCGGGACCGCGAACGCCGGGTCCGCGATGCCGAGTCGGGTCACGGCGCGGGTGTGACCGTCCGGCTCTTCGAGGAGGAACTCGTGCTGTGCGCAGGTGCAGGACCGGATGAACCCCATGGGGACCCAGGTGCCTCCGGTGCTCGGCACGGGAATCCGGAGGTCCGCCGTCGCGTCGTCTCCGTGCGCGATCGGTCCGAAGTCGTGCTCGACCGCGAAGTCGGACGGTGTGGACGCCGTCGAACCGTGGTTCGTGCCCGGGTCGGGATGCGGTCCACACGCGCCGAGGAGGACGGCGAGGACGGCGGAGCGCTTCCAACGGGCCGGGGCGGACATGGTGTCAGTGTAGTACCGGCCGGGCGACCCGCAACGCTGCCCGTAGCCCGTGGGGACTGCGGCGGACGTCGATCCAGGGCAGAGCACGCGAGGCGCCGGTCACTCCTCGGGTGACTGCGCCAGGAACTGCCCGTTGAGCCGGGAGCGCATCGCCTCGACCGCAGCTTGGACGTAGGGCCCGGGGCAAGCGGTGTCCTTCAGTTCCTTGTGCGTGAGGATGCCCGAGGGCTCGAGGCGATGCTCGACGCACAGCGAGACCAGGAGCGCCTCGAGCGCCGCGAGCTGGGCCGGCGGCGGGGCGCCCTGCTCGTCGGGGACGAAGCTGCCGAGCAGGCAGATCCCGACGTTGGCGCGGTTGCGCGACGGGTCGCCGGCGTGGGCGCCCTGCCACTCGATCCCTCGGCCGGTCCAGACGCGGCCCGCGGGGTCGATCAGGTAGTGGTAGCCGATGTCGCCCCAGCCGTTCTGCTGCTGGTGGTGGCGTTGGATGCCGCGGATCGCGGCAATGCTGGTTGCCGTCGAGGTGCTGCGGACGACGGTGGCCGAGTGGTGGACGGTGACGCGCTGGATGCGGCCCATCCGGTTCATGTTGCCGACCCGGGCCTGGGCCGCCTTCCATGCGGAACGCGGGAGCACGGTCGGGGTGCCGACCGCCATGCGATCCCGCGTCGGCGGAGCGCCGGTCCGACCGCCGGCCCCCTCGGCGACGAGGCGCGCACGCAGCGCCGGTGACCGGACCAGGGCGAGCGCGTCGTCGCGGTCCCGCGCGGCCCGCTCGTTGTCGCCTTCGTGCTCGTAGCCCCGCGCCCGGACGTAGCGTGCGAGGGCCTCCACGTCGGGGCTGTCACTCTCGCCGTCGAACAGGAGGCCATTGACCAGGGTCCGCGCCTCGCCCCAGGCACCCGTCTCCTGCAGGAGCCAGGCCCGCCGGAGCACCGCGCCCGGCTGGTCCGGGAAGGCCGCGAGTCGGTCGAGTTCGCGCTGGGGGCGCTCCCCAGCCGGGGCGGTGACGACGTCGAGGGCGGGTGACGGTGCGACCGAGGTCCGAGCCCCGGGTGGCGTCGCACCGCGGTCGGCAGGCACCCCGACGGCCACGCAGGAAGCCAAGAGGCAGGCTCCGAAGATTGGAGCGAGGACCGCCCGCACACGGGCGCGGATCGCCCGTGCGCGCTCTCGGCTCGCTGCCGCTCCAGTGACTGCCGCCCGGTTCGCCGCCATCCGGTTCGCCCTCCCGCGGAAACGTGGCCTGGTCGTCAGGCCCCGCGCCGCCGGGGCCAGAAGGTATCGGCCCGGTGCCATCGGGTCCAGCGACCGGCAGGGGCCGCGGTGAGCGACCCCGGAGCGTGCGCGCGGGTCGCCGGCGGGGGCCGGTCCGATTTGCCCCGCCCGGTCAGGGTCCAGGCTGATTCTGCCGATACCGGACCGGAGGCTTGCGGCCGATGTCTGGACGGGTCGAACTGCGCTTGGTGGGGTCGGTGGACCACCTCAACCTGTGTTGGCAGGTCGGGGAAGTCCTGCTCGCATCGATCCCCTTCGGACCGGATGCCGAGGAGGTCCGTCACCACGTCCTCCTCGCGGTCCAGGAGGCCCTGACCAATGTCCTCCGCCATGCCCACGGCCTCGACGACGAGATCCCGATCGACGTGACGATGAGCGGGAGCCCGGAAGGCTTCGAGATCGAGATCCGGGATCGCGGCGCACCCTTCGACCCTCGTCCCTACGCCGTCGAGCGTGCGTTCGAGGAGGCGCTGCCCGCGCAGGAGGGAGGGCTCGGACTCTCGATCGTCCGCATGGTGATGGACGACATCGATTACGAGCGCGCGGGTGGCTGCAACGTGCTTCGACTCACCCGGCACGCCGTCGGCATGGCCGTCGCCCGAGCCCGCGACTGAACCAGGATGTCCGTGCCCGACACGAGGTCCGCGAAACCCCCTGCGCGGGACGCGTCATCCGGCGGCCGCGTCGAGCCGTGCCGCTACCAGCTGCTCGACGGTGACGGGCGGACGCTCCGCGGTGACGTCCTCGATCCCGATGCGCCGGACGTCGCTTCCGTCCCGGTGCGGAAGGGCGGCGAGCTCCGCGTGGAGATCGGAGACGGCGATGCGTCGCGCGTGCTGGCCGTCGCCGCACGCATGGCCGAGGCGGTGGCGGCTCTCGACCGCAGCGAGCAGGACATCGAGGCGATGAGCGCGAGTTCCCTGACGCTGCTCGAGCAGGTTGCGATGGTCGATGAGATGGTCGGGCACCTGCCGGCGTGCGCGCGGAGCGCGGACGTGATCCGGCTCGGCCTGCGCCACACGGCGGTCGCTCTTTCGGCGCGCTACGCAGCCTACGTCCGCTTCGATCCGACGGGCGAGGGGAGGTGCCGGACCGAGTTCGAAGTCCGCGTCGACGCGTGCGGGACGGTCGAGGAGTCGGCTCGGGCCGCGGACTGGTTCCGGGCGTCCGACTCGCTCCTCGCGCCCCTCTGTCGCGACGAGGGAAGCGAGGTGCTGGTGCGGGTTCCTCCCGGGACGCGGCTCGGCGCGGCCGGACTCCCGGAGGCCGCGGCCGAACGTCAGTTCCTCGCGGTTCCGGTGCGGTTCGGCGACGGGGTCCGCGAACGCACGCTCGGCTGCCTCGTCGTCGCCGACAAGCAGGCCAACCGCTACAGCGACCAGGACCGACTCGGAACCCACGAGACGCGACAGCTCGCCACGGTCGCCCGTCTGGTCGGGTCGGCGATCGGCAGCCGTTCGGCGGCCGCGCTCGGCAAGGAGCTGAAGCTCGCCCGGGACATCCAGCAGCAGATCCTGCCGTCGGCGCCGCCGCGTGTTGCGGGCTTCGATCTCGCGGGTCGCTGCGCGACGAGTCGGGCGGTCGGCGGGGACTACTACGACTTCGTGCCGATGGCCGACGGTCGGACGCTCGTCGTCGTGGCGGACGTGTCGGGCCACAACCTCGCAAGCGGCATGCTGATGGTCGCCGCACGCACGGCACTACGCGTCCACGCCACCGCGGCCACGGGTCCCGATGCCGTCTTCACGTCGGTGGGTGCGAGCCTGCACAGTGATCTGGCGCGGACCGAACAGTTCATCACCGCGGCTGGCGTGGCGGTCACCCCGGACGCTGGGCGTGTGGAGGTGGTCAACGCCGGCCATGCCGACACGCTCGTCTACCGCGCGCGGACGGGCCGGGTCGAGCGCGTGGCGGGGGAGGACACGGTGTTCGGCTTCCTGCCGGGCGTCGACTACGGGGTGACGTCGATCGATCTCGCGCCGGGCGACGTCGTGCTGCTGATCACGGACGGCGCCGTCGAGGCGCAGGACCACGCGGGCGAGATGTTCGGGGACGCGCGGCTCGATGCGCTGCTCGCGGCGCACGGCGACCGCAGCGCCCGGGAGATCCTGGACGGCGTGTTCGCTGCCCTCTTCGCGTTCACGCAGGGGAAGGACGTCGGCGACGACGTGACCGTCGCGGTCGTGCGTCGCCAGCCCGAGACGAGGGAGCAGCCATGACCGAGACCACGATCCTCGTCGTCGACGACGAACCGTTCATCTGCCGGTCCCTCTCGTTCGTGCTGCGGAAGGATGGGCACCGCGTGCTCGAGGCCCGCGATGGGCAAGAAGCCCTGGACCGCATCCGAGAGGAGCGGCCGGACCTCGTGTTCCTCGACGTGATGATGCCGAAGATCGATGGCTTCGAAGTCGCCGAGACGGTCCGCGACGACCCGGAGCTGGCGGGTGTGCGGCTGGTGCTGCTGACCGCTCGCGGGCAGGAGGCCGACCGGGCACGGGGGGCCGCGGCGGGCGTCGACGCCTACGTCACGAAGCCGTTCTCGCCGTCGGGAATCCTGGGGCTCTGCCGCGAGCTGTTGGCCCGGCCCGCCGCGGTCCGCCCGTGACCGGGCGCCGCTGACATCCTGACAGCTGTCCCGGCGCACGGGGCCCTCGTGGCCTGACACTTTGTCTGACCGGCTGGAGGCCTGCCCGGGCGATTCGCACGTAAGTCACTATCCTCGCGTGGGTTGAGGATGAGTTCCGGGTCTGGCACGGATCTTGACTCCCGGGCCGCCCGTGTGTCCCGGCCGTGCGGCGCGCCTCGCGTCGACCGAGCCCTCCCGGACCCCTGAACCCGCCCACACGAGCATGTCCAAGATCATCGGAATCGACCTCGGCACCACGAACTCCGTCGTGTCGGTCATGGAAGGCGGCGAGCCGACCGTCATCCCGAACCTCGAAGGTGCCCGGACGACCCCGTCGGTGGTCGCCTTCACGCCGAGCGGCGAGCGGCTCGTCGGCGCGCCGGCCAAGCGCCAGGCGGTCACGAATCCGCACAACACCGTCTACTCGATCAAGCGCTTCATGGGGCGCCGGCACGCGGAGGTCGGGTCCGAAGAGAAGCTCGTGCCCTACAAGGTCGTGGGTGGGACCGAGGAGCTCGTCAAGGTCGAGATCTCGGGCAAGGATTACACGCCCCCGGAGATCTCCGCGATGATCCTCCGGAACCTCAAGGAGGCCGCCGAGGCCTACCTCGGCGAGACGGTCGAGCGCGCGGTCATCACCGTGCCGGCCTACTTCAACGACTCGCAGCGTCAGGCCACCAAGGACGCGGGCACGATCGCCGGCCTCAAGGTCGAGCGCATCATCAACGAGCCGACCGCTGCGGCCCTGGCCTACGGCCTGGACAAGAAGGCGGCGTCCAAGAACCAGAAGATCGCGGTCTTCGACCTCGGTGGCGGCACCTTCGACGTGTCGATCCTCGACGTCGGTGACGGTGTCTTCGAGGTCAAGTCGACCAACGGGGACACGCACCTCGGTGGCGACGACTTCGACCAGGTGATCATCGAGTGGCTGAGTGAGTCGTTCCGCAGCCAGAGCGGCATCGACCTGAAGAACGACGCCATGGCCCTGCAGCGCCTCAAGGAGGCCGCCGAGAAGGCCAAGATCGAGCTGTCGAGCGCGCAGCAGACGCAGATCAGCCTGCCGTTCATCACGATGGACCAGAGTGGTCCGAAGCACCTGCAGGAGAACCTCACCCGGGCGAAGTTCGAGCAGCTGATCGAGTCGTTCCTCGAGCGCTGCCGCATCCCGTGCGAGCAGGCTCTGAAGGACGCCAAGCTCGATCCCAGCGCGATCGACGAGGTGATCCTGGTCGGCGGTTCGTCCCGCGTCCCGGCGGTCCAGGCGCTGGTGAAGAAGATCTTCGGCCGGGAGCCCAACCGCTCCGTCAACCCGGACGAGGTGGTCAGCGTGGGCGCGGCCATCCAGGGTGGTGTCCTGGCGGGCGAAGTCTCGGACGTGCTGCTCCTCGACGTGACGCCGCTGTCGCTCGGCATCGAGACGCTCGGCGAGGTCATGACCAAGCTGATCGAGCGCAACACGACGATCCCCACGAGCAAGTCGCAGGTCTTCTCGACCGCCGGCGACAACCAGCCGGCGGTGGACATCCACGTCCTGCAGGGTGAGCGCGAGTTCGCGAAGGACAACCGCACGCTCGGCCGCTTCAAGCTCGAGGGCATCGAGCCGGCGCCGCGCGGCATGCCGCAGATCGAGGTCACGTTCGACATCGACGCGAACGGCATCCTCAACGTGTCGGCCAAGGACAAGAAGACCGGCAAGACGCAGAAGATCACGATCCAGACCTCGTCCGGCCTGACGGAGGAAGAGGTCAAGAAGATGCAGTCCGATGCCGAGGCCCACGCGTCCGAGGACAAGAAGCGTCGCGAGCTCGTCGACCTGAAGAACCAGGCGGACTCCGCGGCCTACACGGTCGAGAAGACGCTGAAGGAGCAGGAAGGCAAGATCGACGCGGCGCTGAAGAGCGAAGCCGAATCGAAGATCGCGGCACTGCGTGCGACCCTCGAGGGTGACGACGCCGAGGCCATCCGCGCGGCGATGGCTGCACTCCAGCCGGTCGAGCAGGGACTCGGTGCCGCGATGCAGGGGCAGCAGGCCGGTCCCCAGGGCGCTCCGGGTGGGGGCGACGCCTCGAGCGACGCCGAAGAGGACATCAAGGACGCAGACTTCGAAGTGAAGTCCTGATCGCAGCGCCGCCGGGCGGGCCGCCCCCTCGACGCCCGCGGCCCGCCGGCACGCGGAGCCCGCGACCAAGACTGTCGACGGGCTCCGGGTCGCGGTTGCCGACAGCGGTCTCCCGGAATCCGGCCTCGTGTCCGAGCGGGCGCGCTCGCCCTCGGACCGGTCCCCCGGCCATGCGGATGCGGTCGGGCTCGAGGTTCCTCGGCGCTGGCGTCCCGCGTAGAGTCTTCCGCCCCGAACGCGGTTCTGCGTGACCCCGGATGGCCCAAGGGCTACCGGGCGCGCGCGGGTCTGCGCACACCGGCTCCGCCCCGATGATCCAGGTCGAACACCTCACCAAGCGCTTCGGCGAGGCCCGCGCCGTCGACGACGTGTCGTTCTCGGTCGGGCGTGGGGAGGTCGTGGGTTTCCTCGGGCCGAACGGGGCCGGGAAGACCACGACGATCCGCGTCCTGACCTGCTTCCACCCCGCGACCGACGGCGTGGTCCGCGTGGCCGGCTACGACGTGGCCACGCACCCGCTCGAGGTCCGGCGCGCGATCGGCTACCTGCCCGAGAACGTGCCGCTCTACCTCGACATGCGCGTCGAGGAGTACCTGACCTACCGCGCCGACCTCAAGGGCGTGGCGAAGGCGCATCGTCGGGCCGCCGTGGCCGAGGCCATGGAGCGCTGCGGGGTCACCGAGGTCCGACGGAAGATGGTGGGGCACGTCAGCCGCGGATACCGGCAGCGCGTCGGCCTCGCGGATGCGCTGGTCGCGCGGCCGCCCATCCTGATCCTCGACGAGCCCACCTCGGGTCTCGACCCGAACCAGAGACGGCGGATGAAGGACCTGATCCGTGAGCTCGCGCACGAGCACACGATCCTGTTCAGCTCGCACATCCTCGCCGAGGTCGCGGACGTCGCGTCGCGGATCCTGATCCTGCACCACGGGCGCCTCCGCGCGGACGGCTCGCTCGACGAGCTCCTGGCCACGGCGGAGGGACGCACGCTGTGCGTGACCGCCGCGCTCGAGCCCGCCGCGCTGACCGAGCTCCTCGATGGTCTCGAGGGCTGCGGGCCAGCGCACGTCGAGGCCGTCGACGGCAGCTACGCGCGCCTTCGCGCGCCCGTCGAGCACGGAGTCGATCCCAGAGACGAGGCGTTCGCCCGTCTGCGTGCCCGCGACGTGCCGCTCCGCGAGCTGGCGCTCGAGCGCCCGACGCTCGAGTCGTTCTTCGCACAGGTCACCGGCGCCGCGATGCCGGGAGTCTCGGCCTCGGAGGAGGAACGATGAACGCCGCGAGGACCACGTTCCGCCGCGAGCTGGCGAGCTACCTGTTCAGCCCGATCGGCTACGTGATCGGGTTCCTGCTCTACCTGTTCCGCGGCTTCGAGGTCGACCGACTCGTCCGTTTCGCCAACGCGGCAGGACTCGACCGCGAGCAGTTCGCGGCGGCCTACCTGCAGCAGCCGAGCAGTCTGATCCTGCTGATCCTCGTGCCCGCCATCCTGACGATGCGCTGCTTTGCCGAGGAGCGTCGGACCGGGTCGATCGAAGTGCTGCTGACGGCTCCGGTCCGGGACTCCGAGATCGTGCTCGGCAAGTGGGCGGCTGCGTTCGTCTTCTTCGCGCTGCTCTGGCTCCCGGCTGCGGTGATCCTCGTCGTCGCGCAGGGCTCGGGCTACCTCGGGCTGGACCTCGCGGTGGGGCCGACGGTCAGCGGCTTCGTCGGGCTCCTGTTGGTCGGCGCGTTGCTGCTCGCCGCCGGCTGCCTGACCAGCAGCCTGACGGACAACACGCTGCTCGCCTCACTGTCCTCGATGCTGTTCGCACTGGCGCTGATCTACGGCCCCACGCGCCTGCAGGGCATGACCGAGGTCGACCCGGCCGTCGAGTCCGACCTCGCATGGTGGGCCTGGCTCCAGACGAAGGTCCTCGATCCGGTCGTCGGGCAGGTCCACGTCGTGGACCACCTGCAGTCCTGGTTCTTCCGGGGCCTGCTGAACACCGGGCACGTCGTGTTCTACGTCGCGGGGACTGCGCTCCTGCTGTTCCTGACCACCCGCTCGCTGGAGGCCCGCCGATGGCGCTGACCACTTCCGGAAGGCGCCGCCTGGCCGGGCGGCTCCAGCTGGTCCTGAACGCGGCGTTGGCCTTCGCGGTGTTCGTCGCCGTAGTGGCGTTGGGCACGAGGCCGGCGTTCAAGCGGCTGATCGATCTGACGCCCGAAGCGCGCTTCACGGTCAGTGCCGAGACGGAGACCCTGCTGGCGGACCTGCAGGAAGCCGGTGTCTCCCTCCGCATCGACACGTTCTACGGTCGATTGCCGTCGCCCCGGACGCCCGCGGAACGCCAGGCGGTCACGATCCACGGCCGGATCCAGCAGCTGACCGACGACTTCCTGACGCGCCTCGCCGAGCTCGGCGGGGAGCGGGTCGAGGTCCATCGCTACGACGTGATGGGGGACGTTGCGGCATCCCGGGCACGGATCGAGGAGCTCGGAGGGCTGAGCCAGGACGACGTCGTCGTCGTGTCGGTCGGGTCCCGCCACAAGGAGCTGTCGCTGTCGCTCGATCTCGCGGAGATCGACCTGCCGGCGATGCGCAACGCGAGCGCGCCGGGCGCGCAGCAGGCCCTGCCCACGTTCAAGGTCTACAAGGGTGAGGAGGCGGTCGCGAGCGCGGCACGCACGCTGCTCGTCGAGGGCACGCCGCGGATCTACGTGCTCCAGGGCTACCGCGAAGCCGAGCTGACCTCGGGCGTGGCCGACTCCTACTCGGAGCTGATGACGGCGCTGCGCGCCGAGGGCTTCGAGGTCGGGCTGTGGAACCTCGAGAAGGAGGGCCGCATCCCCGAGGACGCAGACATCCTCGCGTGCTTCGAGCCCCGCGACGAGATCGGCGAACGTGCGGCCGAAGTCCTGTTCCGTTGGATCCAGGGCGGGGGGCGCTTCGTGCTGGATCTGTCCTGGTCCGAGGTTTCGGGACCCACCTGGAATCCGAGCTGGGATGAGCTCGGGCGGCGCTGCGGCTTCCGCTACGACACGCGGCTGCTCTGCCACCTCGTGCCGGATCCCTCGATCCCACAGAGCCCGGGCGTGGGCGGGATCGTCGCGCGCAACCTCGTCGTGCAGGGCGTGTCGTCGCAGCACCCGATCACCCGCCCGCTGGCCCAGCGCAACCGGTTCCCGAGGATCAAGCTCGCGCGGGAGATCGTCGGTCTGGGCGCCGCAACTCCGGACGGTGTCGCCTACGAGCCGATCCTGCGGAGTGGTCCCTGGGCCTGGCTCGCGGGGCGGGACCCCTTGGGCGAAGACGCCGACTACGCGCCGCCCGCCGACCGCGGTGCGTTCGCCGAGAGGGATCTCGCGTCGGTGGTCGACGTCCGAGGGACGGACGCAGAGCGGACCGGGCACGTCGTCCTCCTGTCCGGCATGCTCTTCGTGAACAGCCTGTTCCAGAGCAACGGCGACTTCGCGCTCAACCTGTTCAACTGGCTCGCGCAGCGCAACGCGCTCGTGACCGTGCGCGGCAACCGCTACCGCGGCAAGCGCATCGAACTCGTGCCACAGCAGATCGAACGGGTGCAGACGCTCGTGCGCTACTCGGTGCCCGGCCTGCTGCTCGGCCTCGGTCTGTTCGTGCTCTGGATGCGGAGGCGGGTCTGATGGGCTGGCGCGGCAACCTCGCGGCGATCGCGACTCTCGGGGGCCTCGGCTACCTGCTCTGGGCGTCGGACCCCTCGCAGGCGCAACCCGACGACAGCGGCGCACTCACCGAGTCGGTGCTCGATGGGCGTTCGGTGCTCGATGCGATCCGCGTCGTCGTCCGTCCGGACCCCGAGGCCCTGTGGCTCGAGTTCGAGCGGGACGGTGCCGGCGCATGGCGCGTTGTCGAGCCGATCCGCGACCTCGCGTCGGCAGCGGTGCTCGACAGCCTGCGGATCGCGCTCGACCCGGCGCGCCTCCTCGTGGCGTTCGAGGAGGACGAGGCCAACGAACGGATTCTGCAGGAGACCGGGCTCGACGTGCCGCGGGCGGGCGTCCGGGTCGAGTGGCCCGATGGCTCCGTCATCGACCTCGCGGTCGGGTTGCCGAGCCCCTACGGCGAAGACCTGTTTGCGCGTCGCGTGGAGGACGGGGCTTCGGGGCGGATCTACAGGGTCCACCGTGCGGTCCAGAACGCGCTGACGATCTACGCCGACGACGCGCGGGAGCGGCAGGTCTTCCGCGCGGACGCTGCACAGGCCCAAGCCGTGCGGATCGTGCGGCGGGGGCTCCGTCCGGACGGTTCGGACGACACGGTCGCCCTGGAGCGCCGGGGCAACGACTGGCTCCTGCTGGAGCCCGCGCCGCTCCGCGTGGACCAGCGGCAGACCGCGATCCTGGTCCAGGCGTTGGCGGGACTGCGGGTGGACACGTTCCTCCCCGGGAAGCCGAGCGAGCTGTCGCCGTTGGGCCCCGAGAAGCCGCCCGACGTGACGTTGGAGCTCCAGGGCGGATTCGGTCCCGAGACCGTCGAGCTGTTCTTCATCAACGACAAGGCAGGCATCGTCGGCCACGCGGTCGCGCGTGACCTCTGGTTCAGCTGCGAGAGCCGGGGCTACCACCAGGTGGTCGAGGTGCCGATCCAAGCGATCCGCGCGCAGTGGCTCTTCCAGGCGTCGCTCGAGGATGTGTCGATCCTTCGGATCGAGGGCGGCGAGGGGCCGGCCTTCGAGCTCGAGCGGCAGCCGGCTGGAGCGTTCCGTCTGCTGCGCCCACTGGCGTGGCCCGCCGACCCGACGGCGGTCAGCGAGTTGGTCCAGGGTCTTCGGAGCATCTCCGTCGTCGAGTTCGCGGCGGACAGCGCCGAGGACTTCGCCCCCTACGGGCTCGAGGAGGGGGCGCTGTCCCTCGAGCTGCAGGTCGGCCCGCGTCGCCGCGGCGAACGTCTGCTGTTCGGCAACGAGACCGGGCAGGGCTCGACGTTCGCACGACGAGCCGACGAGTCGCACGTCGTGACCGTGCCCCGGGCGGCGGTCGATCGCCTGCGCCGTCCGTTCTGGAGCTACGTCGGCCGTCAGATCCTGCGGATCGAGGACGGGGGCCGGGTCCAGAGGTTGATCCGCACCCTGCCCGATTCTGGGGAGGTGGTCTTCGCGCGCGGTGAGGACGGCGCGTGGCGCCGGCAGGGAGCCGAAGAGAAGCTGCCGCTGGTCGCCGATACCTTCGACCTGCTCCGCGACCTGCGCGCGGCTGACGTGGTCCCCGCTCCAGGAGGATTGCAGCCTGCGGGCAGTCTGCGGATCGTGGCGGTGTCGGGCCAGGTCCTGGGCGAGATCACGCTGGAGTCGATGGCCGACGGCCGTGCGGCGTGCCGGATCGAGGGGGCTGAGGCTGTGCGCTTCGTGCTGAGTGCACGTGACTCCCGCGACGTCCTCGCGCTGCGATAAGTCGCCGCGGCGAAGACATCGCCAAGCCCGTGGTCCAGCGCCTGGGGGGAGCCGTCGGCTCGGCCGAGTCGCGGTCATCCCGAGGTGTGATCCCGACCTTCACGATCGGGTCGTTGCAGGGATCGCGGTCGGGTGACGCGCCGCTACAATCCGCCGCGATGGGCGGAATCCTCGAGCGGTGGGTGGTGGTGCGTCTTGGGACGTGCGCTGCGGTCTTCCTGGCGTGGTTGCTTTCCGGATGCGCGACCAAGAGCGATGCGTTCGATCTCGCGGAGAACGAACGGTTGTTCTTGCCGCCAGCGTTCGTGGCGACGGTGTCTGCCGACCGACCGCTGTTCGTCGGTCCGGTCGTCGATGCGCGGACGCCGGTGACGATCGTCGAGGCGTCGGGTCCCTACCCAACCTACTGGATGCCCGACTCGACCTGGGATCGGCCGCTCGGACCGATGCTCCATGACTGCCTGACCGAGTCGCTGCGGCGGAGCAAGGTGGCGTCCCGGGTCGATGTCCAGGCTCCCCCGGCGCGCGAGGCCGTCCTCTTGGAGGTCAGTCTCGTCGAGGGGCGTGCAGGGCAGGAAGAGCGCGAGTTCGGTCGGCGGTCTCTGGCGTCCATCGGGCTCCGGGTGGTCGTGCGCGGCCCTGCCGATGCGGACGGCACCCGGGCGGTCCTGCTCGAAGAGACGTTCGAGCAGACCGTGGGCACCGAGGTCGAGCCGCGCCCGCTTCGCGTGCCTGCGGTCTTCGGCCTGGCGCTGCGGCAGGTGCTGACGCGGGTCGTCGCGCGTCTGGACGCGGGCAACTTCACGCGGACCGGCCTGACCGATCAGGGCGTTCGGTGAGCGTTCCCGCCGTAGACGTCGATGCGTTCGTCCGAAAGCTGATCGACGATCCCGCCGGGATCGGAACGGTCGACGCCCACGTGCAGCAGCCGGCGCGGCCGGCGCGCACCGCGCCGTATCCGGACTGGGTGCATCCCGATCTCCGGCGGGCGCTCGAGGGGCGGGGCATCCCGGCGCTCTACACGCACCAGCGCGAGGCGGCGGATGCGCTGCACGCTGGCCGGGACGTCGTGGTGGCAACGCCCACGGCGTCCGGCAAGTCGATCTGCTACCACCTGCCGGTCCTCGACCGCCTGCTCCGCGAGCCCGGGGATGCGCGCGCGCTCTACCTCTTCCCGACGAAGGCGCTCGCCCGCGACCAGATGGCGGAGCTGGAGACGATCCTGTCGGGCGCGGATCGCGGTGAGGAGGGCGACCCCGGGCGGCGGCTCGTCGTGGCGGTCTACGACGGCGACACGCCGCCGGCGACCCGTCGGGCCCTCCGAGAGAGTGGGCACCTGCTGATCACCAACCCGCACATGCTGCACGCGGGCATCCTGCCGAACCACACGCGTTGGCAGGGGCTGTTCACAGGCCTGCGCTACGTGGTCGTCGATGAGGTGCACACCCTGTCGGGGATCTACGGTTCCCACTGCGCCAACATCCTGCGCCGTCTGAAGCGCATCTGTGCGCACTACGGGTCGAGCCCGGTCTTCTGCGCGAGCAGCGCGACGATCAGCAATCCCGGCGAGCACGCCCGCAGATTGACGGAGCGCGACGTCCAGGTCGTCGACGAGGACGGCAGCCCCCGGGGCCCCAAGCACTTCGTCTTCGTCAATCCGCCGATCACGTCCGAGGCGTCGGGGACGCGCGTGCCGGCGATGGAGTCGGCGCGTCAGCTCGGCGGTCGCCTGCTGGGCACGGACCTGCAGTCGATCTACTTCCTCCGGACACGCAACGCGACCGAGGTGCTGGTCAAGTACCTGCGCGACGAGGCGCGGACGCAGAAGGTCGATCAGGAACGTGTGGCCGGCTACCGCGGCGGATACCTGCCGGACCTGCGCCGTTCGATCGAGAAGGGACTCCGCTCGGGCAAGGTCGGTGCCGTCGTGTCGACGAGCGCCCTCGAGCTCGGCATCGACATCGGAAGCCTCGATGTCTGCGTGCTCGTCGGCTACCCCGGGACCGTGTCGAGCACGTTCCAGCGCGCCGGTCGCGTCGGGCGGAGGCAGCGGAGTTCGGCGGTCGTGATGGTCGCGCGCTCGTTCGCGATGGATCAGTTCCTCGTCCGCGAGCCGGGCTTCCTGTTCGACAAGCCCCGCGAGGTCGTCTCGATCGATCCGGACAACCCGATCATCCTGACCAACCACGTGAAGTGCTCCGCGTTCGAGCTGCCGTTCGATCGGGGCGAGCCGTTCGGCGAGGCGGAGGATGTCGACGAGGTCCTCGACTTCCTCGCCGAGGACCTTGGCATCCTGGTCCGCTCGGGCGACCGCTACCACTTCGCGGCGGCAACGTTTCCTGCCGAGGGCGTCAGCCTGACCGCGGCCGACATGGACAACGTCGTGATCCACGATCGGGACACCGGCCAGGTCCTCGCCGAGATCGATCGGGCGAGCTCGATCACCGAGGTCTACGAAGGCGCGATCTACGGTCACCAGGGAGAGCAGTACCTGGTGGAGGAGTTCCGCTACGACGATCGCCGGGTCTACGTGCGGCGCGCCGACGTCGACTACTACACCGAGGCGGACACCGAGACCGAGGTCCGCGTCCTCCACGTCGACGAGACGGCGGACTTCGCGGGCTATCGCGCGCACCTCTGCGAGGTCCACGTGTCGACGCTCGCGAAGGCCTTCAAGAAGATCCGCTTCTACACGCGGGAGAACGTCGGGATCGGCGAGATCGACCTCCCGCCCGAGGAGTTCGAGACGGAGGCCTGCATCCTGGCCATCGACCCGGATCTGGCCGAGGGCCTCGGTCTCCAGCAGGGCGTGGATGGTGGGGGGCTCCGCGGTCTCGCGGAACTCGTGCAGGGTCTGGTGCCGCTGTTCGTCCGCGTGGATCCGGGCGATGTCCGTGTGACGCCGGAGCTGCGTCACCCGCACTTCGAGTGCCCGACGCTGACGATCCACGACCGCGTGCCGAACGGGGTCGGGCTGTCCGAGCGCATCTACCGCGCGCACGAGGCGATCCTCGAGGCGGCCGAAGGCGTCGTGCAGCGTTGCGCGTGCCGGACCGGTTGCCCGGCGTGCATCGGACCGAGCGTCGACCAGGGGCGGCGCGGCAAGGCGCTGGCCCTCGCCGTGCTGCGCGGCATGCGCAGCGGTCGGCGTGCGGTTTCGCCGGCCGCGGGTGATGCCGGAACGGCTCGGGAGTCGGCCGGTGAAGCGTGATCTGCGCAGCAAGCTGAGGCGCAACCTCGGCGATGCGGCTGCGCCCACTCCGCGCGCTGCGCCGGTCCGGTCCGGGGCGTCGCTGCGGGCCTACCTGGAGCGACGCCGTGATCGGCTGGCGGGGCCGCCGCGGGAGCCGGTGGACCTGCCGCCCGGCGAAGAGCGGGAGAACGAGCAGGGAGCGTTCTTCGTCCGCTCCCTGCGCTATCCGTGGGACACGGTCCACGGCTGGTTCCCGCTCGGGTCGGTCGCCGACGCGGATTGGGCGACGGTGGCCACGTGGGCGAAGGACGAGGCGTTCGGCGCGGCGAACCTCGAGCAGTGCCTGTTCCTGGACACCGAGACCACGGGGCTGAGTGGGGGCGCCGGGACCGCGGTCTTCCTGACGGGGCTCGGCTTTGCCGAGGCGGATGCGTTCGTCGTCGAGCAGGTCTTCCTGCGATCCTTCGCCGAGGAGCCTGCAGCGCTGACCCACGTGGCTGCGCGACTCGGTGAACGACCGCTCCAGGTGACGTTCGTCGGCAAGAGCTTCGACCGCCACCGTCTCCGCAACCGGATGGTCCTGCATCGGATCGAGTCCGGCGTGATGGACCCCCGTCATCTCGACCTCTACTACCTCGCGCGCCGGGCCTTCGGCGCAGTCCTGCCCGACTGTCGGCTGCGCACGGTGGAGGAGCAGCGGCTGGGGCTGCGGCGGCACGACGACCTGCCGGGATCCGAAGCACCGCAGGCTTGGATCGACTGGCTGCACGACCGGACGGGTCCGGTGGACCGCGTCCTCGAGCACAACCGGTTGGACGTGCTGTCGCTCGTGACGCTGCTCGGTCTGCTCGGCCGCCCGGTCAGCAAATCGGAGGCTGTGGACTGATTCGGCCACCGCCTCCGAGCGCGTGTTCCGCGGCCCAGCGCGCGATCGCCTCGGGGTAGGCCTCGCACTCGGCCTCGAAGACCCGTGCGGCCAGCGTGTGCACGTCGTCCTGTGGCAGGACGGGCACGCGACGCTGGACGAGCGGCGCACCCTCGTCGTAGCGGTCGTCTGCATGGTGGACCGTGCAGCCGCTCTCGCTCTCGCCCGCCGCGAGGACCGCGCGGTGGACCCGGTCGCCGTAGAAGCCCTTGCCGCCGAACTTCGGGAGCAGCGACGGGTGGATGTTGAGCACCCGACCCCGGAAGTCGTCGGCGATCGGGAACAGCCGGAGGTAGCCCGCCAGGCAGATCAGCTCCACGCCATGCTCGCGGAGGAACGCGTAGACCCGGTCCGCATCGCGCTCGACGAGCACGGGCAGGCCGGCTGTCCGCGCCCGGTCGATTCCCGCGACGTCCGGCCGGTCGGAGACGACGCAGACGACGTCCGCCGCGAGCCTGCCGTCCTTCGCCCGATCGAGGAGGTTCTGGAGGGAGCGGCCGCTCCCGGACAGCAGGACACCGAGGCGCGTGCGATTCATGGGTCCAACGAAGCGACGATCCCGTTGATCAGGCTCGCCATCCGCGGGGCGGCGAGCTCGGCGGCGTCGAGCATCAGCTCGATGTCCGTCGGCTCTGTCGACTCGACGTGGACCAGCTCCAGGATGCCGGCCAGTGCGAGCACTTCGAAGCCGCTGTGGACGGCCGCGAGAACCTCGGGGACCAGCGACATCCCGACCAGGTCCGCACCCGCCCGGCGGAGGAAGCGGTATTCGGCGCGCGTCGGCAGGCTCGGCCCAGGGACGGCTGCGAAGACGGCCTCCATGCAGTTCAGCCCGATCTCCTGGCCGACCTCGCGCGCGCGGCGTCGCCAGCGCGCGGGGTAGGGCGCCGACATGTCGGGGAAGCGCGGGCCGAGATCGGCGGTGTGCGGCCCCTGCAGCGGGTGCAGGTTCGAGAAGTTGAGGTGGTCCTCGACGATGGCGATCGAGCCCGGCTCCAGGTGACGCGCGAGGCTCGAGGCCCCGGCCGTCAGGATCAAGAGCTCGCAGCCCATGGCCTGCAGCACGCGGACCGGAAAGGTCACGTCCTGCGCCGCGTGTCCGTCGTAGGCGGCGAGCGGGGGGTCGCCGATCACCACCGGCACGCCTTCGAGGATGCCACCGATCAGGTGGGACTCCTCCCCGAGCAGCATGCCGCCGGGCAGGTCCTGACGGTGCAGCAGCTTCTTGTGCTTGAGCTGGGCCGAGACGGCGCCGTGACCGGTCCCGAGGAGGAGCGCCACGCGCGGGCGCACACCGAGTTGGTCGAGGAGCTCGCGGGCGGCTTTCTGGATCCGCTTCACGAGCGGCGAGTCGTTCGGCTGGACCATCGTCTGCGGGAAGGCTCGGGGCGGGGCGCGATTATGCACCGGCCGACGGACCACGCTGGCTCACGATTCGAGGAACGGGGCGAGGCGAGCGTGGCATTCCTCCGGAGTCAGCCCGTGGATCGCGAAGCGCTTGTCCCGCGACGCTGCGCCCGCGAGCAGGTCCACCACGCGTGGCGAGACCTGGAGCGCTGCGGCCAGGAGTGCGGCAATCCGTTCGTTCGCCCGCCCGCGCTCGGGTGGGGCGGCGACCGCGATCTTCAGCGCATCGCCGTGCACGCCGACGATCCGTTCCCGGCTCGCGCCGGGCTGCGCACGCACGCGGAACGCGCAGCCGCCCTCGCCGTGCGCTGTCAGCGAGAACGGCGGGTCGTCCACTTCAGCGGACGCAGCGCACGACCAGCGTGCCCGCGCGCTCTGCGCGCAGCTGCTCGGCCAGCGTCGCGGCAGCAAGGTTGCGGCGGGTCGACAGTGCGGTCAGCGATCGCGCCAGCAGGGCGCCCGCCTCGAGTTCCTCGCGCCATGTCGCCGCCCACGGCGCGTCGACGCCCTCGAGATCGGCGAGTGCCGGAGCGAACGCGCCCGGACGGTTGTCGAACGCGGCGTCGCCGGTGCCGGACGCATCGTTCGCCGGATCGATGGTGCGCAGGTAGGCGGCGGCCGCCGGCACGTGGTGCGCCAGCGCGAGCCCTCCGAGGAACGCCGCGCGCGAGCCGGCAGGCGCCGCGTCGGTGGCGACGAACCAGACCTCGGGGCGCTGCAGCGCGATGGCCAGTGGCACCGTCTCCTCGCGCGGCCGGATCCGAGGTCCTGACTTCAGGCGGAATCCGTCCGCGGACGCTCCGGCCAGCGTGACCTCTTCGCCGGATCGTGGATCGATGAAGCTGCGGGGGTTCGCGTCGAGGTCGGCCTGGAGGGCGCTCCAGTACCCGGTGGCGGCGCGCACGGCGGGCGCGAGAGCTGCGGCGCGCTGACCAGCGAGGAAGTCCGTCTGCGCGGCCGCGATCGACTCGAGCTGCTGGGCCGCATCTTCGAAGCGCATGGCGGCCAGCGCCGTGGCCACGCCCTCGGCGCGGAGGAAGGCTTCCCGGAGCGCCGTCCATGCCTCGACCTGTGCGGACTCGGCGATGTCCGTGACGAGCTCGGCGACGCGCTGCTGCCCTGCCGCGGCCTGCGCCGTCCACGCGGCGCGATCCGGAAGCAGGGCGTCGGGCCAGCCTTCGGGGCCGACGAGGCGGGCGAGTGCTTCCGCCGCGGCCTCGGCCGCCGCCGGGTCCCGGGTCTGCAGCGCGGACTCGAGCGTGCTCTTGCGGCTCTCCAGCACGGCCAGGGCACGGGCCTTCAGGGTCGTGTCCAGCTCCGCGCGCGCGGCCGCGAGCTCGGTTGCGTCCGCGACGTTCGCATCCGTGGGAGCACCTGCGAGTGCCGCGGCAGCGGCGGGCAGGTCGTCGCTGGCCAGCGCCTGCTCGACCGCAGAACGCAGTGCCGCCACGGCGGACTCGATTGCCGCGCGGCGCTTCATGGCGGCGGCTTCCCGCGCCTGGATCTCGCTCCGGATCGCAGACGCCTGGGTCGCGGCCTGGTCGGCGGCGGGCGTTCCTTCGTGTTCCTGGGCGACGCCTTCCAGGGCAGCGGCCAGCTCGGCTCCGGCGAGTCCGCGGGCCTGCACGCTGAGCAGCGCGTTCTGTGCCTTGATGCGACGGTTCTCCTCGAGTGCGGCCTGCGCCTCGGGGTCGACGACGTACTCGGTCTGCGTGATCGTCTGGGTCTCGCCGGGCTCCTCGCGGTTCATCGCGACGTAGATCGCGGCGCCCGCGGCCAGCACGGCAACACCTGCGATGACCGGGAGCAGGACGCCTCGCCGCGCCGGCGGCGCCAGCAGCGCGTCGAGGTCGGCGATCAGCTCGGCCGCGGACTGGTAGCGCTCCTCCGGCGCCTTGGCCATCAGCTTCTCGATGACCTCGCCGACCGCGCTCGGCAGCTCGGGGTTCCGCGCGTGCGCGGGCTCGGCCTCATCCTCGAGCTGGGCGCGCAGGATCTGCTTGACGCTGTCGCCTTGGAACGGCGTCTTGCCCGTCGTCAGCCGGTAGAACGTGCATCCGAGCGAGTAGAGATCGCTCCGGTGGTCCAGTGACTGCCGCGGCACCTGCTCGGGCGACATGAAGTGCGGCGTGCCGGCGCGTGAACCGCCGGAGTCGTCGTCGGTCTGCGCGAGCCCGAGATCCGCGATCTTCACGTGGCCGTGCCGGTCGACCATCAGGTTGTCCGGCTTGATGTCGCGGTGGACGATCCGCATCTCCTCCGCGAACGCGAGCCCGCGCGCCGCATCGCGGATCGCCTCGATGGCGGCTTCGGTCGGGAGCCGGCCCTCGCGCTTGAGGCGCTGCTCGAGCGAGCCGCCGTGCATGAGTTCCATCGAGTAGAACCAGCGCCCCTCGGCGTGATCGACGTCGAAGACCTGGACGACGTTCGGGTGGTGGAGGCGAGCGGCCGCCCGCGCTTCGGCCTGGAAGCGTCCGACGAACATCGGATCGCCGAGCCGTTCCTCGGACAGGACCTTGAGAGCGACCTCGCGCCCGAGGCTGACCTGCTCGGCGCGATAGACCGTGCCCCAGCCGCCGCGTCCGAGGACGCCGAGCAGGCGGAAGCCGGGGAGTTCGTCCGCGGTCACGGCGGCCGTGGCCGTCTCGGCGTAGCGGATCTGCGAGTCACCGATCGTCAGGACGTCGCCGTCCTGGAGGCGCGCAGCCTCGGTGGGGTTGCCGTTCAGCTCGATCGGCCCCGCCAGCGCCTTGACGCCGAAGCCGCCGCCGCGCAGCGCCTTCACGACCACGTGCGTGTCGGCGATGCCGTCGCCCCCGACGCGGAGGTCGGCGTCGGTCGATGTGCCGATACGGGCCCCGCGCTCGGCGTCGAGTGCGACAGAGGCCCCCCTCCCGGGGCCGCGGACGACGGTCAGTTCGGACATGGGCGATCGGTGCGCCCGCCGCGCGGCAGGGCCGGGGCGGGCCCAACCGGGACGGGCGGCTCAGTATGCGGGGAGTTCCAGGTCGATGCCAACACGCGGGGCCACGCGCGCGACCGCGAGGATCGGCTGGGTGTCGCGGCCAAGGCGGGCGAACGGGGACACGCCGAGGCCGGGCACCCAGACGATCCGGTCCGCGGCGTCGCAGAGCAGCGGCAGGCGCGTGCGGTCGGCGACCGGAATGCCGGCCGACGCGCAGAGCCGGCGCAGGGACCGGGAGTGCGCGACGGCACCGTGCCCCGTCCGGGACCAGACCCGGTCGTCGGGGCGGGGGGAGCGCAGCGCATACGGGCCCGGCGCGGTGCGGGTGTCGAAACCCTCGCCGTCCGGGACCTGTGAAGCCGGGCCGAGCGCCACCGAGAAGCCGGTCTTCCCGAACTCCGTGACCGTTCCGTCGGCGGTCAACGTGATCGGCGCCACCGGTGCCGCGGACCGCGGGTCGAAGAACAGCAGGCCGCGGCGCGTCCGCTCGACGCGGACCGAGCGGCCGACCGCGGCGTCGACCGACCCGCCGGGTGGCTGCGTGGCCAGGGCGAGCACGCGGTGGATCCAGGAGGACAGCGGGGCGCTGCGGGTCAGGCCTACGTGCACGAGTCGGATCACCTCGCGTCCGTCGGGTCCGCGGGGGGGAAGTGCACGCAGCTCGACGCGGTTGGGGTGCGCGTCGCGCAGGTGTGGCTCCAGCCACGCGCGCGCCGCCGCCTGGATGCGGTTGGCGCGGGCGGCGATCCGACGGCTCGCGGCGAGCACCGCGTCGTCCAGGTCGGGACGAGCCGCGCGGAGTCTGGGCAGCAGGACATGACGGGTCCGGTTGCGAGTCTTGTCCAGCGCGGCGTTGGTCGGGTCCTCGACGAACGGGAGCTGCGCCGCCGCGACCAGCGCACGCAGCTCGGCCTGCCGGACGTCGAGCAGGGGGCGGAGCAGGGAGACTCCCTCGTCCAGGCTGCGCACGCGTGGGATGCCCGCGAAGCCTCTCGTGCCGGTTCCGCGCACGGCGCGCATGACGAGCGTCTCGATCTGGTCGTCGGCGTGGTGGGCGGTCGCCACGGCGGGGAAGCCCGCGGTCATCGCCGCGTCGCCGAGCGCTCCGTAGCGCGCGTCGCGCATCGTTCGCTCCGACGCCCCGGCGCCGAGCCCGAGGTCGATCACCCGGGTGGGGCAGCCGAGGCGCATGCCAAGGGCCCGCACGGCGTCGGCAGCCGCGTGGCGGAGCGGGTGCTGCCCGTGGTCGCAGTGGACGAGCAGCAGGTCGAGCCGCCGCGCGTGGAGGGTCCGCAACCGAGCCAGGGCCCAGGCGAGCGCCGTCGAGTCAGCACCGCCCGATGCCGCGACGATAAACGCACCGACGTCGGTCGGGGCTGCGTCGAGCGCAGCCCCGACCGCGGGGAGCCAAGCAGGGTCGAGATCGATCGAAGTGGGCAAGATTCCGACGGAGTGTAGCGCCGGCCCGCCCCGCGCTCCGCGGGACCGCTGCTTGTCGGGCCTCTGTCGTTGGTTCGCTGGGACCGCCTCGGTATGCTCCCCGCCTTCACCGCGCGCTCCATGGCGCGCAGGACCCTCGTTCGCCTGCCGGGCCCCCGGCGGAGCGCTGGTCGGTCCCTTCCGCATCGACTCTCCAAGACTCTCCATCCATGGCCATCCGCGTCGCCATCAACGGCTTCGGCCGCATCGGTCGTCTCGTCTTCCGTGTCCTCAAGGAACGCACCGGCTACGAGGTCGTTGCGATCAACGACCTCGCGCCGTCGAAGGCGCTGGCCCACCTGCTCAAGTACGACACCGTCCACGGTCGCTACCCGGGCGTGGTCGAAGGGCGGGACGGAGGCATCGTGGTCGATGGCGTCGAGACCAAGGTCATCGGCGAGCGCGATCCTGCGGCTCTCCCGTGGGGCGACCACGGCATCGACTTCGTCGTCGAGGCGACCGGGATCTTCGCCAGCCAGGAGCAGTGCATGAAGCACGTCGAGGCCGGCGCGAAGAAGGTCCTCCTGACCGTGCCGCCGAAGGGTGACGTCGACGCGATGATCGTCATGGGCGTCAACGAGGACGAGCTGAAGGCCGAGCACCGCGTGATCTCCAACGCGTCCTGCACGACCAACTGCCTCGCACCGATGGCCAAGGTCCTGCACGACACGTTCGGGATCGAGCGCGGCCTGATGACGACGGTCCACGCCTACACGAACGACCAGCGGACGGCGGACATGATCCACTCGGATCTCCGTCGTGCGCGCGCCGCGGCGGCCAACATCATCCCGACGACGACCGGCGCGGCGCGTGCGGTCGGCAAGGTCATCCCGGCGCTCGCGGGCAAGCTCGACGGCTACGCGCTCCGCGTGCCGGTGCCGGACGGCTCGGTGGTCGACCTGACCGCCAACCTCGGCAAGGCGGCCTCGGTCGAAGAGATCAACGCGGCGCTGCGCGCGGCCGCCGAGGGCCCGATGAAGGGTGTCCTCGCCTACACCGATGACCCGATCGTGTCCTCCGACATCGTCCACGACGCGCACAGCTCGATCATCGACGGCGGCGCGACGATGGTGAACGACGGCGGCAAGCTCGTGAAGGTCGTGAGCTGGTACGACAACGAGTGGGGCTACAGCAACCGCGTCGTCGACCTGCTGACGAAGGCGCACGGGCTCGGCTGAGCCGCACGCGTTCCCTGGAGCCCCGCG
>JBEAPQ010000168.1:0-3316 GCA_041164325.1 Planctomycetota bacterium
GGGTTCCGGGTAGCCCATCTCGACCCGCACGAGGAAACGGTCCAGCGCGGCCTCGGGAACCGGGAACGTGCCGTGGAACTCCTCGGGATTGCGGGTCGCGAGCACGAGGAACGGCTCGCCGAGCGTGTGCTCCACGCCGTCGACGGTGACGCGTCCCAGGTCCATGGCCTCGAGCAGGCAGGACAGCGTCCGCGGGCTCGTGCGGTTGATCTCGTCGGCGAGGACCACGTTCGAGAACAGCGGTCCCGGCACGAAGTCGAACGACTCGGCGTGCGCCTTCCACACCGGGCCACCGACGACGTCGGTCGGCATCAGGTCGTTCGTGAACTGGATCCTGCGGAACTGCACCCCGAGGCAGCGGGCCACCGTGCGCGCCAAGAGGGTCTTGCCGACACCCGGGACACCGTCGATCAGGACATGGCCACCGGCCAGGGCCGCGACGAGGATCGGTTCGAGGAGCGCCTCGTCCGCCGCGACCACGCGCGCGATCGCGCGCTGGAGATCGCCCAGCGCGGCTTCGGGGATGATGGTCTGGACAGGAGTCTCCAAGGCTCTGCTGCGGCGCACGACGCACCGCTTCCTCCTCTTCGACATCGGTCCGATCCGGCGCGTCGCTGGGTCCCGAGGCTCCCTGACTGGGACCGTGATCCGTGCATGCGGCGGCCGGAACGCCAATCCCCGACGGCAGCGGGTTTGCAGCGACTGGTTCTGGAGCGAAACAAGCGGGCGTGCCGGGGCGCTTCCCCAGGGTGATGCGCCCACCACACGATGGCCCGATCCGCCGGGTCCTTCTCGCCGTCGATCTCACGTCCCGCTCCGAGCTCGTGCTCCGGGCCGCGCGGAGGGTTGTTCCCGACCCGAGCGTCGAGTTCCAGCTGATGCACGTGGTGCGAGACCTCGCCGAGGTGCTCGGCGTCTACGACAGCGGCCAGTCGACCGACGCGCTGCAGCGCGAGATCGAGACCCGAGCCCAGGACCGGCTGCGCGGCTTGCGCGAAGACCTGCTCGGCGATCGCCCGCACGTGGAGATCGCGCTCCGGAAGGGGCCGATCTGGGGGGAGATCGTCGCCGCCGCGATGGCCTTCCAGGCCGACCTCGCGTTCATGGGGGCGCACTTCTCGGATGCGGCCAGGGAGCGGCGGAGCGTCGCCGATCTCGCGGCCAAGATCGCGAAGATCACCCCCTGTCCGATCGTCGTCGTCCCGTCCGAGGAGTCGTGATCGACGGACGGAACGATGACGGGATCAACCGGCCATCGCCGCAGCCTGCATCTCGGCGAGACGGCTGCGCGCATACTCGGTCACTTCGAGCACCGCCGGGTTCTTGATCCGGCGTTCGACCGTGATCGCGTAGAGCGGCTCGCGGACGCCTTCGATGACGCCGATCGCGCGCGCCCCGTACTGCCGCTCGATGTCGGCGGCGACGAACATCGGGGCCGGGAAGAGGCCCGCTCCACGTTGTCCGAAGGACTTCATCATCGCGCTGTCTTCGAACTCGGCGACGATGTGCGGGCGGATGTCCATCCGCTCGAAGTAGGCGTCGAGCTGTTGGCGGACCACCGCGCGTTCGGTGGGCAGCAGCATCGGGGCGCTGTCGAGCGACTCCGGGAAGTCGGGCCCGAACTTCTCGATCAGCTCTTCGGTCCCGTAGATCGCGACCGGCGAGTCCCCGAGCAGGTGGCTGAACGCCTTGACCTTGACGGTGGGCGGGATGGGGGTGTCCGCCAGGACCAGGTCCACGGCGAACGTCGCCAGCTCGGTCAGGAGCATCTCCGGATCGCCCTCACGGCAAGTGAGGTGGATGGGATCGTCTCCCGCCAGTGCGCCTTCCAGCAGGCTGCAGGCAACCAGCTTGGGCAGGGAGTCCGACACGCCGACCTTGAGTCGACGGAGCGACGGGTTGGGCCGGTTCCGGAGCGTGTCGACGAGCTCCTGGCCGATCGAGAAGATCTGGTCGGCGTAGCCGAAGACCACGCGGCCGGTCTCGGTCATCGTCAGCTTGCGGCCCTGCCGGAGGAACAGCTGCTCCCCGATCGCCTTCTCCAGGGACTGGATCTGGCCGCTGACGGTGGGCTGGGCGAGGTTGAGGCGCTCGCTGGCGCGCGTGATGCTGCCCTCACGCGCGGTCACCCAGAAATACAGAAGGTGGTGGTAGTTGATCCACTCCATGGTCTTTGGCTCCGGCCGTCCTTCGCCGAGGTCCGCCGTTAGGACGCGTTCAGCCGGAAATCCCGGGTCGAAAGGCAAAGAAGTCCGAAGTTCCCGTTGGTTCGGCCGTCCGCGAGCGGGTGCCGGGAGTGCCTCCGAACCGGATTGGCATCGGGCCGTAAGGCCTTGATGGCCGATATCTTGGACGGTTCCTGACCCGGCATCGCGGTCCCCTGGATCTCCCGGCCAGCCGGGCCGGCTGCCTGCGGTCGAGGCGATCGTCCACACCCGACAGAATCCATGGAAGTCACCTACGTTGGTCACGCGGCCATCCACGTCCGCGGCGCGGACGGGACCACGATCCTGATGGACCCGTGGCTCGAGGACCCGGCCTACTGCAACGCGTGGTTCCACTACCCGCCCCTGGTCCACGGCGTGGCCGACCTGACGCCCGTCGACTACGTCTACGTCAGCCATGAGCATCCGGATCACTTCGACGCCGCGACGCTTCGCCGGCTGCCTCGGGACCAGAAGATCCTGCTGCCGGAGTTCACGTCGGGTGTGCTGCGGGCACGGTTCGAGGAGCTCGGCTTCCACAACTTCGTCGTGATGCCGTTCGGCGCGCGGCTCCAGCTGTCGACGGACACTGCGATCACGTGTCTGCGTTCGGATCTCGTCTGGGAGGACAGCGCCGTCGTCGTCGAGAGCGGTGGCACGACGCTGTTCAACATGAATGACTGCAAGCTGGGCGACGGCCTGCTGGCCGAGGTCGGTGCCCGCTGGCAGCCAGACCTCGTGTTCGTGCCGTTCTCCGGGGCGATCCACTTCCCGACCTGCTACGCCTACGAACCCGAGGAGCGGGCCCGGATCTGCGCCGGGCGCCAGCAGAAGCACCTCGACGGCTTCGTGCATCGAGTGCAGCTGCTGCAGGCCAAGCGTGCGGTGCCGTTCGCCGGCAACTTCGCGCTCCTGGCTCCTGACCAGCTGTGGATGAACGAGAAGGCGCAGAACAACATCAACACGCCGGATCAGGCGATCGCGCGGCTTGCCGAGCTCGCGCCCGAGATCGAGGGCCTGCAGATGAACCCGGGCGATCGGTTCAGCGTCGCGGCGGGCTTGGTCCGCCACGCCGAGCCGCCGGACTTCACGCGCCGCGAAGAACAGATCGC
>JBEAPQ010000169.1:0-3084 GCA_041164325.1 Planctomycetota bacterium
GATGTGGAGATAGCCCAGGCGTCCGCCCGACAGCTCATCGACCCGGCGCCGGGTCTCGGCAACCCACTCGTCGTAGAGCAGGTCCCGGACCGACGCGATGGGGCGAACCGAGACCTGGCGCGACTCTCCGTTCGCGGCTGCCACCGTGAGGGCGATCGGCCGATCGTCGTCGCGGGTCAGCAGAGCCGGGAGGTTGGTCGCGGGCCCGACGGCCGTGCCGTCGATCTCGAGCACGCGCTCCCCGACTTCGACACGGCTCCGATCCTGATCGGTCGGACCGAGAGGGATCACACCCGTGACAAGCAGTCCAGGGCCCTCGTCCTGGATCGCGAAGCGAAGCCCCAGATGCCACGTCGTCGGGGCCCAGCCGTCCGCGTTCTCGACGTTCGGCAGCGGATCCCCGCCGCCACGGTGCCCCATGTGCGACGCGTTGAGTTCTCCGAGCATCATGTTCATCAGCTCCGAGAACTCGGCCTGTCCGAGGCACTGCGCCGCGGCGTCGCGATACTTGGTCCGGATGGCCTCCCAATCGCGGTTGTTCATCGCGGGGTCGTAGAAGCGATCGCGCATCGAGCGCCATCCCTGGTCGAACGAGATCTTCCGCAGCTCTCGCCAGTCCAGCGTTCGGCGCACGCTGAACGGATAGCGGGTGGCCTTGCCCTTCGCGTCGAGAACGCCTGGGACGCCTCCCAGACGACCGAGCAGCTCGGCGCCGTCCGCGCTGCGTGCCGTGCCACTCGGCAGCTCCTCGGCGAAGCGCTCGGGGCGCCCGGGCTCGGGGAACCCGACCGCATACGCGCCGCGATTGCCGTCGATGGTCGCGTCGAAGTAGAGCTTCTTGCCGCCCTCCCCCCAGACGAGATTGCGTTCGTACGAGTCCGGGATCGAGATGCGCGCGATCCGGTCGTGGATGCCGTCGAAGTCGACCCGCACATCCTGGGGATCGCCGAGACCGTCTGCGCGAATCGTGGCCGCCTTCGGATCGGGAGTCTCACGCGACCCGGCCGACGGGTCCTCTGTGGGCTCGTCCGGAGCCGCAGGCGGGTCCCCCGCATCCTTCGGGGTCTTCGCGGAGGACTTCCCCTTGGTCATCGCGGCCAGCGCCTCGGCCAGTTTCCGATCACGATCCGTGGCTTCGGCCACAGCCCGCCCCAGCGTGACGACGTAGATGTCGGATTCCTCGCCGTCCCGTCGCCCCGTGAACGCGATCCGGCTGCCGTCGGGAGACCAGACCGGGTTGCCCTCGTTGTCGGGGTGCCGCGACAGGTTGTAGGGAGGGCGCGACCCATCGATCGGGACGACGTGGATGTCTGCGTTGTAGTCCGCGTCGTTGGTGGCGTAGCAGATCCAGCGTCCGTCCGGGGACCAGTCGAAGTCGGGTGTGTCCCAGGTGGACACGAGCAGGCGCGGATTCCCGCCGTCCTCGTCCATCACGAACAGTTCCGTATCCCGGAGGAACGCGATGTGCTCTCCCGTGGGATCGACACGGAGGCGTGACTCGACGGCGCGGTCATCCGTGATGCGTTCGATCGCGATCGTCCCACGACCCTCCAACCACCAGATGCCGTCCGGCTCCTCGAGGCTCGCCCTCCAGATGTCGACTTCGCCGTCCGCATCACTCGTGAACAGCAGGTGGCGTCCGTCGTGGCTGAACGTCAGGTCTGCCTCGCGATGGGGGGTGTCTGTCAGTCGGCGCGGCTCCTTCAGCACGCGGTCCATGACGTAGATGTCGTGGCCGGACACGAACGCCATCTGGCGACCATCCCTCGTGAAGGCCACGCCCGTGGCAGCATCCTCGCGGAGGCGCTCGATCGGATCCGCGACCTGGTCACCGGCAGCCCGCAGGTCGATCACGGCCGACGTGCCGGTCACGAGGTCCAGTCGATGGACATCGAACCGGCGTCGGAAGACGACCTGCCTGCCGTCCGCGGAGAACGACGGGTAGACGACGCCGTCATCGCTCCCGTCGGCGGCGCCGACGTTCGTCAACCGACGGACCGAACCGTCTACGAGGCTCCGGCGGTAGAGATCGAAGGTCCCGTCCGGGTCGGAGACGTAGTCGAGGGTCTTGCCGTCCGGGCCGAACCGGGGCCAGAGATGCGACACGTTCATGTAGCCCGGCGCGTCGGCATCCAGCCGGGTCAGCGCGGGCGGCGTCGCGGTGAGATCGGCGATCCACAGCTGCTCGGCTGCTGCGCCCCGGTAGCCCTTGCGCGACCAGCTGGCCCGCCCGCGAGTGAACGCGAGGTGACTCCCATCGGGTGAGAGCGCAGCATCCCGCACGCCGACGTCGAGCAGCATCCGACGCGGACCGGTCCCATCGAGCTGTAGGGTGAACACGCGCGCGGACTCGGTTCCGAACGGCGAGCGATCGGTGCCCTGCAGGACCAACAGCGAAGCGCCGTCCCGCGTGAAGCCGAGGATCGTCTTCGTGTCCGAGTCGAACGTGATCTGCCGAGGCGTGCCGCCTCCGATCGGGATCGTGTGGATCTGGGATCGACCCGAGCGCCGACTCTCGAAGGCGACCGTCCGCCCGTCGGGAGAGACGTGGGGGCGGGCATCGTCCGCCGGATGGAACGTCAGCCGACGCGCTTCACCGCCCGTGGCCGGAGCACGCCAGACGTCGCCCTGCCATGCGAACAACAGGACCTGGCCTTGGGGCTCGAGCGCGAGGTCCCGTGCCATCCGGATCGACGGAGCCTCGTCCTGCTGCGCTCTGCAGGGTGCCAGGCTCGGGATCAGGAGAAGGAGCAGTGCGGAGAGGCGTCGGTTCATGGTCGGGCACCTTTGGTGTCAGCGGGCAAGGTGTACACGACATCGTGGGCACGACCCAGACCGCGGCGGCGCGATGGGCGGCCCGACGAGCGCTCGGGACAGCGGGGGCTGTGGGAGAGGAGGTGGTCCTTCGCAGGGCCGCGACCGCATGCGTCGCCCGCGCACCAAGCGCGTGGACGCGAAGTCCCCTCGCGGTTCCGATGACGGGCATGCATCCACCGCAGTTCCGCTGGTCCTGGTCGTTTCTCTGCGTCGGTGCAGCGCTCCTCCATGGCTGTGCACTGCCACCGGGCGACCCCGGGCTGGTCC
>JBEAPQ010000170.1:0-3723 GCA_041164325.1 Planctomycetota bacterium
CCGAGGTCGACCGACGCGTCGTCTCCGACGGCGGTCGCAGCCTCGATGACCTTCTTCGCGGCGGCGACGATCTTGTCGCAGTCGGCCACCAGGTTCTCGATCATCGTCGTCGCCTTCGGCACGCCCGTGTCCTCCTGCACCGTGGCGAGCGCCTGGAACTGGCTGTAGCTGCCCGGCGCGATGGCCCCGAGGGTCCGGATGCGCTCTGCGATCTCGTCGACGGCCAGAGCCATCTCGGTGTACTGGGTCTCGAACAGCGTGTGGAGCGTCGTGAACATCGGGCCCGTGACGTTCCAGTGGTAGCTGTGGGTCTTCAGGTACAGCGTGTAGCTGTCGGCGAGCAGGCCCTCGAGTGCCTGGACGACTTCGGTCTTGCTGGTCATGGGGTTCGGGTGGGCTCTCGGTTCGATGAGGGCAAGGCAACGCGCCTCGAAGGGGCCGCTTTCAGCGGCCTTTTTCCAGTTCGTAGAGAACGACGCCGGTCTCGCGCTGGAGGAAGACCCCGCCGCCAGCGCTGAGGAAGTTCTTCGCCAGACGTTCGCGGTAGAACGAGGCGGGACGGAGGTGGACGGCGCCGTCCGTTACCGACCGGTCGCAGTTCTCGGCCCAGTCCTCTGCCGTCAGCGTCTCGAGGTAGAGCGCGCCGCGGCAGAGCCGCGCGAGGTTCTGCAGCGCTCGGTCCGCCTCCGCATCGTCGAGGTACTGGAGGACGCCCTGGCAGATCACGAGGTCGTAGGCGCCCCGGCCGCGGAATTCGGCGACCGAGGCATGCTCCCAGCCGTACTCCTCGCACAGGTATTCGCTGATCTCGACGCCGGTGTACTTCGCCTTGGGGATCAGGTCCTCGAGGGCTTCCTGCCAGTAGCCGAGGCCGCAGCCCAGGTCGACGACGCGGCGGACCGGGATGTCGAGGTGGGTGATGTAGGAGAGCACGAAAGCGCACAGCTTGCGGATGTCGCTCGCTTCGTACACGCGCGTGCGCGGGTCGCGGTAGAAGCGGTCGTAGTAGGCCGCGTCGAAGTGGGCGCCACGCATGGCGCGAATGTCGGCGGGCGGGCGCAGTCAGGGAAGTCCGGGCTCTTGGAATTCAGGCCGGCTGGCTGTCCGCGCGCGGTCTTGCATTCCCTCCCGCGATCACGTTCTGTGCGCCGCCATGGTTGATGTGGGTGGGATCGAGGCCCGGATCGCGGGCGAACTCGGTGTCCGGGACGCGCAGGTCCAGGCCGCCGTCAAGCTGTTGGACGAGGGCGCGACGGTGCCGTTCATCGCGCGCTATCGCAAGGAGGTGACGGGGGGCCTCGACGACGCGCAGCTCCGCACGCTCGAGGAACGCGTCGGCTACCTTCGCGAGCTGGAGGAGCGGCGGGGCACCGTGCTCGCCAGCATCGAAGAGCAAGGCAAGCTCACGCCGGAGCTTCGTCGCGCGATCCTCGCGGCCGACACCAAGACGCGCCTCGAAGACCTCTACCTGCCCTACAAGAAGAAGCGTCGCACGAAGGCGCAGATCGCCCGCGAGCGGGGCCTCGAGCCTCTGGCCCGGTCGATCCTGACGGACCCGAGCCGCGACCCCTCCGAGGTCGCAGCGGGCTTCGTCGACCCGGCCAACGAAGTGCCCGATGCCGCCGAGGCCCTCGAGGGTGCGCGGCAGATCCTGATGGAGGACTTCGCAGAGGACGCGGAGCTCATCGGCGGACTGCGGACCCTCGTGTGGGACGAGGCCGAGGTCCACACGGTGCTGGCCAGCGCCGACAAGGAGCAGGAGGGCGCCAAGTTCTCCGACTACTTCGACTACGCCGAGCCGCTGTCGCGCCTGCCCTCGCACCGGATCCTCGCGATCCTCCGTGCCCGCAAGGAAGGCGTCATCCGACTGCGGATGCGCATGGCCCCGGAGGACCAGGATCTGGGTGATGACGGCCGAGGCGTCTGCGTCGGCCGCGTCCTCGCCCGCTTCGGAATCCGCGACGAGGGGCGTCCTGGTGACCGCTGGCTCGTCGAGACGGCGCGGCTCGCCTGGAAGATCAAGATCACGCTCCACCTCGAGACCGAGCTCGTGGCGAAGCTCCGCGAGGCGGCGGAGGAAGAGGCGATCCGGGTCTTCGCGCGCAACCTGCACGACCTCCTGCTCGCCGCGCCTGCGGGTCGCAAGCGCATCCTGGGGCTCGATCCGGGGCTTCGCACCGGGGTCAAGGTGGCCGTGGTCGACGAGACCGGGAAGGTCCTCGACACGACGACCGTCTGGCCGACGCCGCCCCGCAACGACGTCGACGGCACGCTCCGCGTGCTGGAGGCGCTTTGCCGGAAGCACGGCGTCAACCTCGTCAGCGTGGGCAATGGGACCGGGTCCCGCGAGACGGACCGCGTCGCGGCCAAGCTGCTCGCCAACTGCAAGGACCTGGGCCTGCAGAAGATCATGACCAGCGAGGCGGGAGCGTCGGTCTACTCGGCGTCCGAACTCGCGTCCCGTGAGCTGCCGGACCTCGACGTGTCGCTCCGCGGTGCGGTTTCGATCGCGCGGCGCATCCAGGATCCACTCGCGGAGCTCGTGAAGATCGAGCCCAAGGCGATCGGCGTCGGCCAGTACCAGCATGACGTCAACCAGGTCCGTCTGGGACGCTCGCTGGACGCGGTGGTCGAAGACTGCGTGAACGCGGTGGGCGTCGACCTCAACACGGCTTCGCCGGCGCTGCTCGCACGTGTTGCCGGCCTGAGCACGACGCTCGCCGACAACATCGTCGCGTGGCGCAACGAGAACGGCCGCTTCCCGGCGCGCCGGAAGCTGCTCGACGTGCCGCGGCTCGGACCCAAGGCCTTCGAGCAGGCCGCGGGCTTCCTCCGGATCCCCGACGGTGATGATCCGCTCGATGCCTCGGCCGTGCACCCCGAGGCCTACTCGGTGGTGCGGCGCATCGAGGCCAAGACCGGGCGCGGCGTCGCCTCGCTGATCGGGGACGCCGGCTTCCTCCGCACGCTGGATCCGAAGGACTTCGTCGACGAGACGTTCGGTGAGCCGACGGTCCGCGACATCCTCAGCGAGCTCGAGAAGCCGGGGCGTGACCCGCGGCCCGCGTTCGAGTCGGCGACCTTCCAGGAAGGCGTCGAGGAGATGTCCGACCTCAGCCCGGGCATGACGCTCGAGGGCGTCGTCACGAACGTCACCAACTTCGGCGCCTTCGTCGACATCGGCGTGCACCAGGACGGTCTCGTGCACATCAGCCGACTCAGCGACCGCTTCGTCGAGGACCCGCGCGATGTCGTCAAGACCGGCCAGGTCGTCCGGGTCAAGGTCCTCGAGATCGACCTCCCGCGCCGCCGCATCGCCTTGACGATGCGCCTGACCGACGAGCCCGGGGAGCGTGGCGAACGCGGCGAACGCCCCCGCGGCGAGCGCCCGCAGGGTGGTCGAGCTCCGCACGACCGTTCCCGCGGCCAGTCTCCCCGCGGCGATTCCCGCCCGCCCCAGCGCGAAGAGCCCCCGGTCGAGAATGCGTTCGCGCGCGCCTTCGCGCGGCTCAAGCAGTCGGGGCAGTAGTGCGCTGCAGGTGGGTCGGGGGACTTTCCCGACCAGGTTCAGGCAGTCTGCCCGACGTGGGCGCCGTAGGCTTGGCGATCCCGGCTTCCGCGCCGATTCGTTCCCTCCGCCCACCCTCAGGCTCGAGAGCTCTGTGAAGCAGGTCCTCCAAAACATCAAGGACGGTCGCCTTTCCCTGGCCGACTGTCCCGCCC
>JBEAPQ010000171.1:0-9169 GCA_041164325.1 Planctomycetota bacterium
CCAGAACGCCGCGATCGGCTCACCGAAGACGGCCGAGCAGATCCTGCTCGACGCGATGGTGACGAGCGCCGTCGAGTCCGCCGAAGCCGCCGTGGCGCTCGGCCTGCCCGAAGACCGCATCGTGATCTCGTGCAAGATCAGCAAGGTGCAGCAGCTGATCGCCGTCTACCGCCAGCTGGCAGACGCCACGAACCACGCTCTGCACCTGGGCCTGACCGAGGCCGGCATGGGCGCCAAGGGCATCGTCGCCTCCACCGCTGCCCTGGGCGTCCTGCTCCAGGAGGGGATCGGCGACACGATCCGCGTGTCGCTGACGCCGCGTCCGGGCGAGCCGCGCACCGAAGAGGTCCGCATCGCGCAGCAGATCCTGCAGTCGATGGACATCCGCCCGTTCCTCCCGCAGGTCACGGCCTGCCCCGGGTGCGGCCGCACGACGAGCACGCTGTTCCAGGAGCTCGCGCAGGACATCGAGAAGTTCCTCGCCGCGCGGATGCCGGTCTGGAAGGCGCACACCCCGCAGGCCGCCGAACTCCAGGTCGCGGTCATGGGCTGCGTCGTCAACGGCCCGGGAGAGAGCAAGGCCGCGCACATCGGCATCTCCCTGCCGGGCACGGGCGAGGCGCCGCGCGCCCCGGTCTACGTCGACGGCGAGCACGTGACGACCCTCCAGGGCCCGGACATGGCCCGGGACTTCCAGCAGATCATCGAGGACTACGTCGCCCGGATGGGCGCGGGCGAGACCGCCGGCTCCTCAAGCTGACGTCAACCGCTCGAGGACCATGCGCCGCGGCCGCGGGGGCGCGTCCCCGATGCGGAACGCCGCGAGCACGCGCGGCAGGACCGCACTCGCCTCGTCGAGCGAGCGCGCCTGGACCACGGCCAGAGGCTCTCCGGCGCGGACTTCGTCACCGAGCTGCCGCGTCAACACGATCCCGACGTCCAGGTCGATCTCGTCGGTCGGCTGCCGTCGACCCGCACCCAGATCCATCGCGCAGAGCCCGAGCTCGAGAGGGTCGATGTCGACGACGAAGCCGGACGCCGGGCTGCTGACGCCGAGCGAGGCACCCGCACCGCCGAGCACCGACGCGTCGTCGAGGAACGCGGGATCGCCCCCCTGGAGCTCGACGTTGCGCCGCAGGCGGCGCAGCGCCTCGCCGCTCGTCACGGCCTCGTCGAGTCTTGCCCAAGCGCTCCGGGTCTCGGCGGCGACCCCGGCCAGCACGAGCATCTCGGCACCGAGTTCCCACGTGACCTCACGCAGGTCTGCGGGACCCTCGCCGCGCAGCAGCGCGACCGCCTCGAGGAGCTCGAGCCGGTTGCCGATCGTCCGGCCGAGCGGTGCGTCCATGCAGGTCAGGAGCGCGGTCACGTCGATGCCCGCGAGCTCGCCCACGGACACGAGGCTCTGCGCGAGGGCGTGCGCGACGTTCCGGTCCTTGAGGATCGCGGCACGGCCGACCTTGACGTCCATCACGAGACCATCGATGCCTTCCGCCAGCTTCTTGCTGAGGATCGAGGCGGTGATCAGCGGGATCGACTCGACGGTGCCGGTCACGTCGCGCACCGCGTAGAGCCGCCAGTCGGCCGGCGCGATGGACGGCCCGGCGCCGGCCATCACGAATCCACACGCGGCGAGGATCGGCTCGAACTCGGCGGGCGTGAGGTCCGTGCGATAGCCGGGGATCGCACGCAGCTTGTCGAGCGTGCCGCCGGTGTGCCCCAGACCCCGGCCCGAGATCATCGGCACCGGCACGCCACACGCGGCGACCAAGGGCGCCAGCGCGAGGCTGACCTTGTCGCCGACGCCGCCGGTCGAATGCTTGTCGATCTTGCGGCCCGACACGGACGGGAACGCGAGGACCTCGCCCGAGTCCCGCATCGACAGCGTGAGCGTTGCGGTCTCCTCGGGGTCCATCCCCCGACAGCAGACGGCCATCAGGAACGCCCCGAGCTGGGCATCGCTGAGCGAGCCGTCGACCGCTCCCCGGACGATGTCCTGGATCTGCTCGTTCGACAGCTTGCCGCCGTCGCGCTTGTGGGCGTTCAGTCGCGCGGGATGGAAGTGCATCGGGCTCCGATCGGTCCGATCACGGTGCGACCGGGTGCCAGAAGGTCTTCGTCTCGACGAAGGCCTCGATCCAGTCGAGGCGACGCGGTGCGGGCCCGCTCCAGGCTGGCGCGAAGCGGACGCGCTTGACCGACCCGGCGGCCGCACGGCCGACCGCCGCATCGGGATCACCCGCGACGAGGAGACCATCGAGGTCGCGGTGCGACGCGAACTCGGGGAGCAGCTCGTCACGCAGACCCGAGAGGAGCTGGATCGCTCCGCCCGGCACGTCGCTGGTCGCACACGCTTCACCGAGCGCGAGCCCGACGAGCGGCGAGCGCTCCGAGACGAGCCCGATCACCGCGTTGCCCCCGGCGAGCGGCGGCAGCAGCAGAGCCAGGAGGTCGGTCAGGAACGGCGTGTCCGGGGCAATCACACCGACGACGCCCTGCGGCTCCACCGTCGAGAACGCGAAGAAGGGGCCGGCCACATCGTTCTGCGAGCCGAGCAGCGCGCCGAGCTTGTCGGGGATGCCGGCGTACCACGCCGTCAGATCGACCGCGGCCTCGACGTCCGCCCAGGCCTCGTCGGCATCCACACCCGGAGCCCCGGCGAGGATCTCCCGGAGCAGCGCGTCCTTCCGCGCCTCGAGCATCTCGGCGAGCCGGAACAGGATCTGGCCGCGGTTGTAGCCGGTGCGTCCGGCCCAGTCGGCGCCCGCCTTGCGGCCCGCGACGACGGCGTCGCGCAGGTCCTTGCGGCTCGCGCGACAGACGTGGACGCCGGGCGCCCCCGCCGGCACGTAGCTCCGGCCCGACTCGGTCCGCGGGAACTTGCCCCCGAGGAAGAGCTTGTAGGTCTTCTCGACCGTCGGTCGTTCTTCGCTCATCCCTGCACCAGCCCTCCCGGCCGACGCACGTAGGCGGCCAGTCCCTGCCGTCCACCCTCGCGGCCGAACCCGCTCTCCCGGAAGCCGCCGAACGGCGCTGCGGGATCGAAGCGGTTGAACGTGTTGTTCCAGACGACGCCGGCGCGCAGCCGGGCGGCCATCCACAGGATCCGCGCGCCCTTGTCGGTCCAGATCCCCGCCGACAGCCCGTAGGTCGTGTTGTTGGCCTTGGCGACCGCTTCCTCCGGCGTGCGGAAGGTCTGCACGGTCAGCACCGGACCGAAGATCTCCTGCCGGACGACGGCGTCGCTCTGCCCGACGTCCGTGAAGATCGACGGGCGGAAGAACGTGCCCCGCTCCGGCAGCGCGCACGGCGACTGCCACAGCGTCCCGCCGTCGGCCACACCCTGGGCCACCAGGCGCTCGATGCGCGCGAGCTGCTCCGGGCTGTGGATCGCGCCGAGGTCGGTGTTCTTGTCCATCGGGTCGCCCACGCGGATGCGCGCGGCGCGTCGCTGCAGCCGGACGAGGAAGTCGTCGGCGATGGACTCCTGCAGCAGCAGACGGGAACCCGCGCAGCAGACGTGGCCCTGGTTGAAGAAGATGCCGCGCACGACGCCTTCGACCGCCTGATCGATCGCGGCGTCCTCGAAGACCACGTGCGCCGCCTTGCCGCCGAGCTCGAGCGTCAGCGCCTTGCCCGTGCCGGCGAGCTTCGCCTGGATCGCCTTGCCCACCTCGGTGCTGCCGGTGAACGCGATCTTGTCGACGCCGGGATGCTCGACGAGCGCAGCGCCGGTGGAACCGTCGCCGGTCACGACGTTGACGACGCCGGGCGGCAGGCCCGCCTCGACGAGGACCTCGCAGAGCCGCAGCGCCGTCAACGGCGACGTCTCCGCCGGCTTGAGGACGACCGTGTTGCCGCAGGCCAGGGCCGGCGCCAGCTTCCAGGCCGCCATCAGCAGCGGGAAGTTCCACGGGATCACCTGCCCGACGACGCCGACCGGCTCGTGGCCGTGCGCACCGAACGCCAGGTCGAGCTTGTCGGCCCAGCCCGCGTGGTAGAAGAAGTGCTGGGCCGCGAGCGGGACATCGACGTCGCGCGACTCGCGGATCGGCTTGCCGCCGTCACGCGTCTCCAGGACCGCGAACTCCCGCGCCCGTTCCTGCAGACGACGCGCGAGCCGATACAGGTAGCGCGCGCGGTGCTCGCCCGGCAGAGCGCTCCAGCCAGGAAGGGCGCGGCGGGCCGCCGCAACGGCGCGGTCGACGTCCACGGCATCCGCGTGCGCGACTTCGCTGAGCACCTCGCCCGTGCCCGGTTCGATCGTCTGCAGGTAGCGACCGGACCGGGGGTCGACGAACTCCCCGTCGACGAAGAGCCCGTAGCGGGAGTCGATCGGAGCAACCGCCTCGGATTCGGGTGCCGGGTCGTAGGTCCAGCGCGCGCCGAACGACAGGGTCGGCGGGGCATCCTGCGCGCCCGCCCCGGCCGGTCCTCCGCCCGTCGCAAAAGCGTCGCGTATGTCGTCGTCGCGCACGTTCAATCCTCTCCGAACTCGTCGGGACGCGGGTAGACCCCATCACGGAGGCGCACCCACTGCATCAGCACGTCGTTGAGCAGGGAGCTCGCGCCGAAGCGGAACCACGCCGGGTCCATCCAGCCATCCCCACACGTCTCGTTGACCATCACGAGGTAGCGCAGCGCGTCCTTGGCGGCACGGATGCCGCCCGCTGCCTTGACGCCGATCTGCACGCCCGTCTCCAGGTAGTGATCACGCACCGCCTCGAGCATCAGCAGCACGACCGGCATCGTCGAAGCCGGTGCGACCTTGCCTGTGCTGGTCTTGACGAAGTCCGCACCGCCGAGCATCGAGATGCGCAGCGCCTTGCGGATGTTGTCGTAGGTGCGGAGCTCACCGGTCTCGAGGATCACCTTCAGGTGCGCGTCCCCGCACGCGTCCTTGACCCGACGCACCTCGTCGTAGACCTGCTCGTGGTGCCCTGCAAGGAACGCACCGCGGTCGATGACCATGTCGATCTCGGTCGCGCCCGCCGCGACGGCCTCGCGCGTATCGGCCAGCTTGACCGCCATCGATGCACGGCCCGCGGGGAACGCGGTGGCCACCGACGCGACCTGGACCGAGGAGCCCGCGACCGTCTCGACGGCCGTGGCGACGAGGTCGGGGTAGACACAGACCGCGGCGACCGACGGGAAGCCCACGTCACCGGGCAGCGGACGCACAGCCTTCCGGCACAGCGCCCGGACCTTGCCCGGCGAGTCCATGCCCTCGAGCGTCGTCAGGTCGATCATCGCAGCGACGAGTTCGAGACCGCGCCGCTTGCTCTCCTTCTTGATCGAACGCGTCGCCAACTCGGACGCGCGCGTCTCCAGCGCGACCGCATCGACGGGAGGAACCCGGAAATCAGCTCGAGTCGTCATGCGTTCCGCGCTTCCTCGACGTCCGCCATCCGGAAGGGACGCGGCAGGAGCGCCCCCAGACTCGTGTCCGTGACCGACGCGTCCCGGCCCGTCAGGAGCACGGCACAGTCGTCATCCGCGAACTCGGCCAACACCTGACGGCATGCGCCGCACGGACTGCCGGGCGTCGCGCACCGCGTGGAGACCGCCACCGCGACGAAACGCCGCGCGCCCTCGGCTACCGCGTGGAAGACCGCGTTCCGCTCCGCACAGATCGACAGCCCGTAGCTCGCGTTCTCGACGTTGCACCCGACGAAGATCCGACCGTCCTCGGCAAGGACCGCCGCGCCTACGGGGAACTGCGAAGCCGGCGCGTAGGCACGTTCGGCGACGGCACGCGCGCGTTCGATCAACGCCTGTCGAGTCTGCGGGTCCAGGGTCACGAGCCGCACATCATGCCGATCCAGCAACCGCCACGGAAGCGGAGCCTCGCGCGCCGGACACCGACCCGCTCCAATCGCCGCTCCGCCATGGAACCGCGCCCCGACGACGCCGACACCTCGGCCCGCACGATCGCCCTCGCCGCCCTCGGCCATGCGGGCGGTCCACTCCGGGTCGGCGGGGTCCTCGCGACCGACCTCCTCGAGCAGTTCGGATCGCCGCTCTACGCCTACGACGCGGCGGTCCTGGAGACGCAGATCGCGGCCGTCCAGTCCGCCTTCGACGGCCAGACCGCGGTGGCGTTCGCGCTGAAGGCCAATCCGTCCCTCGCGCTGGCAGCCGTCGCACGGCGCGCCGGCGCGGGCGCCGAGGTCGCCTCTGCCGGCGAGATCCTGCTGGCGCAGTCCGCAGGCTTCGAGGGAGGTCAGATCCAGTTCGCCGGGCCGGGCAAGTCGGACGAGGATCTCCTGACCGCGCTGTCCGCCGGAGCACGCATCCACCTCGAGTCGGAGCGCGAGTTCGAGCGGCTCGCCGTCCTCGCGCGGGGACACGGCACCCGCCCCGACGTCGCGGTCCGCGTGAACCTCAACGCCAGCCAGAGCGGCGCCCGACTGCGCATGGCCGACAGCTCGAGCCGTTTCGGAGTCGACCGGGCGCGGGTGCCGGCGCTGTGCCGCCGCATCCTTGACGACGGATCCTGCCGCCTCGTCGGCCTGCACCAGTACGGGGGCTCCCAGGCCTTCGACGCCGAAGCGTGGGTCCGCAGCGTCGCCGATCTCCTCGCCGTCGCCGCCGAGACCGAGCAGGCCACCGGACACCCGCTCCTGTCCCTGAACCTCGGCGGCGGCTTCGGCTGGCCGGTGTACGACCGGGACCCGACCTTCGACCTCGCTGCGGCCGGACGCGGTGCCCTCGAGCTCCTCGACGCTGCGGGCCGGCTCGGCGCGCCCCGCGAGATCCACCTCGAGCTCGGCCGCTACCTCGCGGCGCCGGCCGGTGTCTTCCTGACCCGCGTCGTCGACACGAAGGACTCCGGCGGCAAGCGCCACGCCGTGCTCGACGGCGGCATGCACCAGTTCGGCGCAGCCACCGGGTTGGGCGCCGTCATGCGACGCGCCTACGCGATCCTCGCCGTGGACGCGCCCGACGCACACGACGGCGAACCGGTCACGCTCGGTGGACCGCTCTGCACGCCCGCCGACCGGTTCGGGACCGGCCTGACGCTTCCCCCGCTCCGGCCGGGCGACGCGATCGCCGTGCTCCACGCGGGCGCGTACGGACTCACGTTCAGCCCGACCCGGTTCCTCAGCCACCCGTCACCCGCCGAGGTCCTCGTCGAGAACGGCGTGCCGCGCCTGATCCGCAGGCGGGGTTCACCTGCGGATGCGCTGCGCGACCAGCTGCCCTGAGCGAGGGCTCTGCTTGGGTGTGTCGCCCGCATCGCCGTAGCATGCCTCGATGACCAGCCGACCCGAGGATCTGCGGCGCACGCTGATCGGCGAGAAGGACCGCTCCCCGGACCTGACGATCGTCCAGTGGAACGTGCTCGCCGACTGGGCCGCATTCGGCAGCTTCGACCGCGCCCCGACCGACAGCCTGCCGTGGGACGTCCGCGGCCCGCGTGTCCTGACACTGCTGGAGGACGGCCTGCCGCAGCCCCCGGACGTGATCTGCCTGCAGGAGGTGGATCGGCACGACGACCTTGCCGAGGCCCTCTGCGCGCGTGGCTACGCGGCAGAGTTCGTGCCGAAGGAAGAAGGCCGGGACGGCTGTTCGATGTTCGTGCGCGCGGCGACCCACGCGCTCGTCGCGACGCAGACCGTCCGCTACCGGGAACCGGACGGCACACCGCACTCGCAACTCGCGCTCATCGCGCAGCTGAGGAACCTTGCCGATGGTGGGATCATCCAGGTGGCGACCACGCACCTGAAAGCGAAGCCCGGCCACGAGGAGCTGCGGCTCCGCCAGGTCGAACAGCTGATCGCCGGCCTCGACGCGTCGTTGCCGACCATCGTCACCGGGGACTTCAACGACGTGCCGGGGTCACTGGCCCACGCCCACGTCGCGACCCATCTGCGGAGCGCCTACGCGGACGTCCTCGGGGCGGAGCCTGCGTGGACCACCTGGAAGGTCCGGGGGGACGAGGAGACGCGGCGGACGATCGACTACGTCTGGTATTCGGAGCCCCACTTCCGCGCGCTCTCCTGCCTGGACCTCCCGGCGGAGGACCGCGTGCAGCCGGAGCGCTTTCCTTCGTGGCAGTATCCGAGCGACCACCTCAGCCTCGCCGTGCAGTTCGCCCGGCGGTGAGGATGGCGGTCGGGTCGCGGATCAGAAGTCGATCTGCAGCCGGACCCCGTTGCTCGACGCGAGCCCGAGCGGCGTGGCGAGACTGAGCGCGAAGCCCTGCGTCGCCAGCACGGCCCCCGAGATCGACGGGTCGTTCGGGATCGGCAGCGGCATCGTCGCCTCGCCGGTCGTGGCCGGGCCGGCAGGGAATGCACCCAGGTCGAGGCTCGACGCGTTGTAGCAGCCCGGCATGCCGGCGTAGGTCAGGTCGATGCCCGGATCGATGACGATGGCGCCGATGCCGACGAACGCCGCCCCGGCGGTGAAGGCGATGTTCGAGACGCGAAGCCCGAACGTGCCGTTGCCGATCCGCGGCAGGTCCGTCGCGCCCAGCGTCAGGCCATCACATCCGACGCCGTAGTTCGTGGCCGACGACGCGGTCACATCGATGCGGAGATCATCGATGCCGTTGCCGACCGTCTGCCCGTGGTAGCCGAACAGCTCGACGCCGTCGAAGGTCAGGACACCCGCCACGGTGTGTGCCGGCAGGACTTCGTTCGAGTCCGACAGCACGATCGAGGTGTTGGTGCCGTCGTACGTGAACGTCGCGGTGATCGGTTCGACCGCACCACTCGTTGCGAACTGCGCGTAGGTCGGACCGTTGTAGTACTTCTCGTGGAGGCCGACCGGGCCGTTGATCTCCTTGCCGATCATCAGCTGCTGGCGGACCCCACCGAGCGTGAGCTCGATGCCGATGCCGCGGCCCGGCTGCGTCTCGGCCCGGATCAGCGTGTAGCGCAGCACGATCGTCAGGCCGACCGACGTCGACAGGGGCGCTACGAAGGACCGCGGCTGCCACGTCGCCGCAGACGTCCCGCCACCCTGGTACATGCACTGCCCGTTGATGACCGCGAAGCGCGTGTTGACGTTCGAGTTGCCGATCTGCCAGCCGGACGGATCCCAGCCAACACCACCCGTGCCGACGGAAGAAAGGTCACCGTCCGCGTAGGTGAACGAGTCCTCGATCGTGGACTGGGAAGAACCGACGGCAGCGAGCGCCGCGGCGGCCGCGAGGGATGCG
>JBEAPQ010000172.1:0-11770 GCA_041164325.1 Planctomycetota bacterium
TCGCGCGCGTGCACCCGAAGCTCACCGAAGGTGACGAGGACAGCCGCGTCGACCTGGAGGTCGGCGACCTGCTGCTGGGCGTCCAGCTCGACGAGAGGCAGGCCAGCGGGTCCGCCGGCCAGCTGATCCGCTTCGCGACGGTCGAAGACGTGAAGGACTGCTTCAACGCCTACAGCACCTACGAGGGCGCTGTGTTCCGCGCGTGGATCGAGCGCGGCGGCAAGGTCCAGCAGATCGACCTGCCGGCCCGCCGCATCATGCTGTGACGCCGCTCGGAGGCTGTGACCAAATCAGTCTACAGGCTGCGACGTGCTTCCTTGGCGACGGCTCTCGCCGTCGCGGAGAGGCTGTGACCGAGTCATTCGACAGCCTCTGACGTGTTCGCTCGGCGGCCGTTGGAGCGCCCGTGACGACGTATCGTCACGGGCTCACGCGCCGCGTCACTTGGTCTGGAACGTCGCCTGCAGCGAACGCGCCTGGCCGTCGACCTCCCAGCTCCAGTTCACGGCGACCTTGCCGCGGGGCAGGGGCTCGAACGGGTAGAAGGTCACCATGCCCGGCGCGGTCGAGCGGCGGATCGTGCCCGAGTCGAGCAGGATCGCACCCTCGATCCGATTGCCGCGCGCGTCGACCGCGTTGCAGCGGTAGGACGTCCGATCACCCTGGACCGACTGGCCGAAGTGGATCGTCAGCGGGTAGCCCACGGTCTTCTGGCCGCCCCGCCCGTTCTTCTCGAGCAGGGCCTCGAGTTCGGGGCCGATGTCGGCGACCGAGGCCTCGGCCGGGATGCCGGTCGCGTTCTGCCACGGATGGCAGAGGTAGCCGCTCTTGCGTGACTTCGGCGCGCCGAGGCCGGAGACGACGTTCATCACCAGGATGTCGCCCTCGGTGTAGATGCCGACCGAGCGCAGGAAGTCGTGGACGAGCGCGTCCCGGTAGCCCGGAATCGTCATCCACGCCCCGAACAGGTCCTCGGCCTTGCCGATCTTCGCGCGCGTCTCGACGACGGCCATCTGGGCAAACATGCTCGCGAGGTGGGAGCCGCCGAGCTCGGCAAGCTCACGGTGCTCGGCCGCCGGACCACGCTCGTCCTTGTTGGTCTTCAGGTACTCGGCGTGCTCCATGCAACGGGTCGACAGGTTCGACGACCACGTCACCGGAGCTGCGTTGTTGGCAGCACGCGCCTCGTTGAAGGCCGCGAGCCACTTCTCGACGCCCTTGCTGATCGCCGACAGCGGCGGCGTGTTGTTGCGGATCGCCTGGAGCACGGGCGTCGCCTCGGTCCAGAAGTCCTCCCACTCCTTGTCGAGCTGGGCGACGGTCGCGCCGGTCTCCTCGAAGGCCTTCGCGAGGTCCAGCGGGCGCTTCTGGCCCGACTGCCGCTGCGCCATCCCGAGGTCGTCGAGCTTCTTCAGGAGGCCCGGGTCGCGGCGCATCATGTAGTCGCAGAACGACCACGCCTTGATCCGCTGCTCGTTCGAGAACGCAGCCGCCTCGACGTAGGGCAGGTCGATCGCGGCCACGCCGCCGGACATCTTCCACGCCATCTCGAGCGCGAGGGTCTTCCAGACGTCGAAGTCGGGCGACGTGTATTCGCGGTCTTCCTCGCTCGCCGTCGTGCCCTGCTGCTTCTCCAGGTCGACCGCGAACAGGCGGTTGTTGTTGAACATCATGCCGACGAACGTGTGGCCGATGCCCTCGGACAGCGCGTCCGAGCGGAACTGGGCGTAAGCCTTCGCAACGTTGCGGACGCAGGCGTCGTAGAGGACCTGGACCGAGCCGGTCGCGCCGACGACGACGTTGCCGACGCCGCTCGTCGACGTGTTCTCGAGCTTCCACTCGAGGTTCGGCACCATGTCGGCGTTCGCGCGCAGCACCTGCTTGTAGGTGTCCTTGCCGGTGAAGAACGCCCACTCGCCGCCAACCTTGGCCTGCCACGGGAACGCCTCGTTGCAGACGCGGATCGTCCGTTCGGCCCAGACCAACGCCTGCTTCAGGAACTCCTCCTGGTCCGGATCACCGTGCAGCAGGAAGTGCTCGGAGCGCACGCTCACGTAGGGCACCTGGGCCCGATCGAGCACCTGCGCCTTGGCGTCGACCTTGTCGACCGCGTAGTCGACCGAGGACTGCTCGTTGACCGCCTTCTCGATCAGCTTGGACCGGTCGTAGAGGGTCTGCTCGAGCGCGGTCCCGGTGACGCCGCCGACCTCGCGGTGCTCGAGCGCCTCCTGGGCTTCACGGTCGTCCTTCACCCAGCGGAGCACCATGCCGTAGTGCTCGTTCGCCTTGTCGGTGCGGTCCGCCTTCGCCCACTTCTGGGCCTGGCGCCGGTGGCCGGAGGCGAGATCCTCCTTGAGCTTCTCGTAGGCCTTGAACAGCGAGGCGCCGTCCTTGCTCGAACCCGTGTCGTCGAGCGGGTACTCGAAGTCGGGGTTCGGTGCCCACGAGTTGCCGGCGCGGATGTGGCCCAGCCCCTTGTGCGCGTCCTCGCTGTCCGGGTCGTAGAGCTTGATCGTCTGCAGCCAGATGAGCCTGGCCTGGCGCGGGAAGCCCTTGTCGAACGCCTGCTTGGCGAACTTGTTGAGCTTGTCCGCCTGGCCGGCCTGGAACCGCGCCTCGTCGTCCTGGGCCGCGAGCGGCGCCAGCAGGATCAGGGCGGTGATCAGCGTGTCGAGGAGTCGTCTCATGGGAGGCCGGACACGATACCGGCCGCGCCCTGATTCGCTGCCCCCCAGGCCAGCCCTGCGGCTCGGCCGAGGGGATCTCCCCGGCGATTCCGCTACGCGAGGATGCCCTCGATGACCTTGGGGTCCGCAGCGGGGCCGATCCAACGCTGCTCGAGGCCCTGGTACGGGAACGCGAGGCGATGCCCGTCGATCCCGAGCACGTCGAGGACGGTGGCCTGGAGGTCGCGCACCGAGACCGGGTCTTCGGTGATGAAGAAGCCCAGCTCGTCGGTCGCGCCGTGGACGTGCCCGCGCTTCATTCCCCCACCGGCGACCCAGATCGTGAAGCAGTCCGGGTGGTGGTCGCGGCCCAGGAGCTTGGAGCCATTGCGGGCCTCGTTCATCGACGTCCGGCCGAACTCGCCCGACCAGATCACCAGAGTCTCGTCGAGGAGTCCGCGCTGCTCGAGGTCGAGGATCAGCGCCGCACTGGCTTGGTCGACGTCCCGACACTTCTGCGGGAACGCCGTCATCAGGTCGTCCCCACCGTTGGTGCCGTGGATGTCCCAACCCCAGTCGAACAGCTCGACGAAGCGGACTCCGCGCTCGACGAGCCGCCGCGCCATCAGGCAGTTGTTCGCGAACGACTTCCGGCCCGGCTCGGCACCGTAGAACGCGCGCATCGTGGCCGATTCACTGCCGAGATCGACGGCCTCCGGCACAGCGACCTGCATCCGGTAAGCGAGTTCGTACTGCTCGATCCGCGCGAGGGTCTCCGGGTCCCCGGTTCCATGGTGCTCGAGGCGATTCAGTGCGGCGAGCGCGTCCAACGTCCGTCGACGATCCGGGCGCCGCATGCCGTTCGGGTCCGACAGGTAGAGCACCGGATCCCCGCTGCTCCGCAGCTGGACGCCCTGGTGCTCGGACGGCAGGAAGCCGCTGCCCCAGAGGCTCTTGCCGCCGGTCGGATCGCTGTCGCCCGAGCCGAGGACGACGTAGGTCGGAAGATCACGGTTCAGCGAGCCGAGACCCCACGACACCCAGGCCCCGCCCGACGCACCGCCGAACTGGGCCGAACCCGTGCACATCAGCAGATCGGCGGGCGCGTGGTTGAACTGGTCGGTGTGCATCGACCGGATCAACGTCACCTTGTCGGCGATGCGTCCGAAGTGGGGCATCAGCTTCGTGACCTCGACGCCGCTCTCACCGGCCCGGTAGGTCGGGTGCGGTGAACCGAGCAGCGTCGGGTGCCCGCGCGTGAACGCGAGCCGTCGACCCTCGAAGAACTCCCGCGGGCAGGGCTCGCCGTGGTGGGCGTTGAGGACCGGCTTCGGATCGAAGGTGTCGTGCTGCGGAGGCGCCCCCGACATGTGCAGCCAGATCACGTGCTTGGCGCGCGGCCGGTGGTGCGGCAGACCCTGCCTGGGTCCATCGGCCGATTCGGAACGCAGCGCATGCAGCGCCATCGCCCCGAGCCCCACGCCGGTCTGGCCGAGGAAGTGGCGGCGCGTCACTTCGGCCGAACGCGTGGCCCGCCGGCGGAATGCGTCGAGTGGGCTCATGGCTTGGTCAGCACCGCATCGAGGTTCAGGAGGACGTTGGCGACGGCGGTCCAGGCCGCCGCGTCGACGGGATCGGCGGCCTCGGGCAAAGGACCGATCGGATCGGTCGCAAACGCCCGAGCCTCGTCCCCGCGGTCGCGCCACGACGCCTTCGAAGCCGCGTGCAGTCCGACCAGGACCTCCCGCTCTTCGGGGGTTCCGTCGCGGAGCAGGACCGTCCGCAGAGCCCAGTCGATCCGGGCCTCCGTCGACGCACCGCCCTCCGCGGCGATCCGCCGAGCGAACCCCTGCGCTGCCTCGACGAAGACCGGATCATTCAGCGTGACGAAGGCCTGGAGCGGCGTGTTGGTGCGGATGCGACGCGGCGTGCAGATCTCGCGTGTCGGCGCGTCGAACGCCGTCATCGACGGGTAGGGGCTCGACCGCCGATAGAACGTGTAGAGCGCCCGGCGGTAGCGGGCAGGGCCATCGCTCGTGCGCCAGGTACGCTGGCCGTTGAACGCCGCCTGCCAGAGCCCGTCGGGCTGGTAGGGGAACACGGATGGACCGAAGCGTTCGTCGCTGAGAAGTCCGGCGAGCGAGAGCGCCTGGTCCCGCACCATCTCGGCCTCGAGGCGGACGCGGGGACCGCGGGCCAGGAAACGGTTCTCGGGATCGCGTGCGCGGGCCTCGTCGGATGCCGCGGCGCTGCGTCGGTAGGTCTCGGACCCGAGGATCAGCCGCCACACGTGACGCTGGTCCCAGCCGCTGTCCATGAACTCGACGGCGAGCCAGTCGAGGAGTTCGGGATGCGTGGGTCGCGCGCCCTGCGTGCCGAAGTCCTCCTCGGTCGCCACGAGCCCCTGCCCGAACAGCCGGGCCCAGATCCTGTTGACCTGTACCCGAGCGGTCAGCGGATTGCGGCGATCGACGAGCCAACGCGCGAACGCGAGCCGATCGAGCGCGCCATCTCCTTCGGGCTGATGGAACACAGCGGGCACGGCCGCCGACACTTTCTCTCCCGGTGCCAGGAAGTTGCCGCGCCGCATCACGTGCGTCGTGCGGTGCTCGTCCGCGGGCAAGGCAACGAGCACCGGGGTCTGCACGACGGGCAGCTCGTCGAGTCGTCGCTGCGCTTCATCGAGGTCAGCCCGCAGGCGGCCGAGCTCGGGGTCGACGCGCGCGTGGTAGCCGGCGAGCGCCTCGGCGGCGGCTGGGCTCCGTTCGGATTCGGACAGGCGCAGCGCGTTCTGCACCGGCTCCGCCAGGACCGGCACGTCGTCCGCGTGCACCGACGCCCTCAGCCGGGCCGCGATGTGGTGCTGGCCGTAGTCCTGGACGATCTCGACGACGAGCCGATCGCCGTCCGCGCCCGCCGACAGCGGCGGCTCGAGGCGCACCGACATCGACTGGCCTCGATCGAACTCCGGTCCGACGGCCCAGCCGGTCGACCGGTCTCCGTCGATCGCACGCGCGACGCCCCAGTCCTTCTGCTCGAACGTCGCCGCGGGAGCGACCACGCGGTGCCATTGGATCGTGTCCTGGGACGTCAGGTCGAACGCGAGCGACGGTCGCGGCTCGGAATCCGGCGCTGTGACCCACACGGTGTCACCCTGCTCGTCGAGCACGTGGATGACCAGGCCGCGCAGCCTCGCCTCGAGGTCGCCATCGGTACGGTTCCAGACCCGCAGCGTCGCGATGTCGCACACACCGCCCAGGTCGACCTCCCACCAGGGATCGTTCTCGGTGGCCGAGTGCGTCACCGAGCCTGCGGCGTGCTCACCGTTCCGATCGCCGTCGATCGCCAGCTGCGCGGGCCCCGCGTAGGCGACGCTCGACTGGCGGGCTCGCGCACCGTCAGCCACGAGCGAGGCACCGCTCACGTCGAGGACCTCGACCTCGGCCAGCGACAGGATGCGCTGGGCACCCGGCAGTTCGATCCGCACGCGCCGTCCGCGGACAGGACCTGGCGTGCCGCGCCGCACGCCGACGCGCAGCTCGGACACAACGATGTTGCCGTTGCCCGGCGCGACGCCGAGCCGCTGACGGCCGGGCTCCGTCTCGAAGTCCAGACGCAGCGTGCGGACGGCTTCCCGGGGCGCTCTGCCCTCCAGGACGAAGGTCTCCCGCGGCGACGGCGTGTCGGCTGCCGCCACGAGGCCGTCCGCCCCCACGGTCAGGCGCGCGCCGTGCGCCGCCTGCGCGTCCTCGATCGCCAGCGGACGGAAGCCCGCCTCGAGCTCCAGGCGGGACCTCTCCCACGCGCGTCGCGCGTCCGCCCGGTCACGCGTCGCGTCGTCGAGTCGGGCACGCAACGCATCCACAGCGGCCTGGCGCGCGCTGCGCTCGGCGGCGTCGGCAGCCGTCGGCGTGTCGATCCGCGGGTCGTCGTTGTCCCGGTCGGCATCTGCCGTGTGGTTGAAGATGTCGTAGAGCTCGTAGTACTCGCGCTGGCCGATCGGGTCGTACTTGTGGTCGTGGCACTTCGCGCAGCCGACCGTCAGGCCCATCCAGACGAGCATCGTCGTGTCGACCCGATCACGGACCGCCTCGACGCGGAACTCCTCGTTGTCGGTGCCGCCCTCGGTGTTCGTCTTCGTATTACGGTGGAAGGCAGTCGGCAGCTGCTCGCGCCAGGTCGCGTTCGGCAGCAGGTCCCCGGCCATCTGCAGCACCGTGAACTCATCGAACGGCAGATTCTGCTCGTAGGCCTCGATGACCCAGTCGCGGTAGCGCCAGATGGTCCGCAGAGGGTCCGAGCCGTAGCCCTTCGAGTCGGCGTAGCGCGCGAGGTCGAGCCAGACGGCTGCCTGCCGCTCGGCGTGCGCGGGCGACGCGAGCATCTGGTCGACGAGCCGGCCCCAGGCCTCGTCGGCGGGCTGTGCCCGGAGGAAGTCGAGGTCGGCGGTCGTCGCCGGCAACCCGCGCACGTCGAGGCTCAGGCGTCGGACCAGAGCGGCGTCATCCGCACGCGGTCCGGGCTCCAGGCCTTCGGTGCGTGCACGCGCGGCGACGAAGGCGTCGACCGGATGCTCGTGGCCCGCGACGACGGGGACCGCGGGGCGGACCGGCGGCCGGAACGCCCAGTCCGGCTCCTGGGAGCGGGCCCCGCCCGCCAGCGCGAGCAGACTGCAGACGAGGAGTGGTCTTGGTGGATGCACGGGTCGCGTAGAGAGTCGGCCTGCAGGCGGCGGAGGACAAGACCTGCCTCCGGGCCGCCCTCTGCACGGTCCACCGTGCCGACGACCGCACGCGACTCCGGGATCGGGTTATCCTCTGGCCCGCTGCCAGCCCCCTCCCCTCCGCTCTCGAACCACATGCTTCGCACGACACTCCTCGCCGCGGCTCTGGTGACGGCCGCCTGGACCCCGACCGCGACCGCGCAGTCCCCGTTCACGTTCCCGCAGATCCGTGTGCCCGCGGACCTGGACTCCGGATTCCTCCACAACCCGAGCGCATCGGCCCAGGTCGTGTTCCGCAAGGTGGTCCGCTTCGACACGACCACGTGGCTGCAGTTCGAGTTCGGTGAAGCGGTCAGCCTGCCTGCAGGCTCGTTCCTGCGGATGACCGCGAGCCTGGACGGGGCCGTGCAGCGCCACGATGGCCGCACGATCGTCGACTGGCAGGGCTGGTCGGCCGCGTTCAACGGCAGCGAAGTCGTCCTCGAACTCGTCGCCGCACCCGGCTCGGTCGGCAACCGTGTCGTCCTCGAGGCGGTCACCCGCGGGCTGCCCGGCACGCCTGCGACCGAGTCGATCTGCGGCCCGACCGACGATCGAGCCCTGAGCAGCGACCCGCGCCAGGGACGGCTCTTCGTCGGCTGCACCGGCTGGATGATCGGTCAGGACCTGATGATGACCGCCGGCCACTGCACGGCGAGCGGCTCGCCGGTCATCGAGTTCAACGTCCCGCTGTCGACGGCCGGCGGCTCGATCGTCCGCTCCCACCCCGACGACCAGTACCCGTTCACGATCCTCAACCGACTCAACAGCGGCGTCGGCGCCGACTGGTCGCTGCAGCGCGTCGGTCCGAACAGCAACCACGGCCAACTCCCGACGCAGCGCAACGGCGGGCAGTGGTACACGCTCGGCTCGGTGCCCGGCTCCCCGGGCGGTCAGAACATCCGCATCACCGGCTACGGATCGACGTCGAGCCCGGTCTCGCCGACGTGGTACCTCGCGCAGAAGACGCACCTCGGCACGCTGTCGACGATCGGCGGCTCGTCGCTCTGCTACGCGACCGACACGACCGGCGGCAACTCCGGCTCGCCGATCATCCACGAGAACACCGGGCACGCGATCGGCGTGCACACCCACGGTGGCTGCTCGTCGACCGGCGGCTGCAACAGCGGGACGCGCATCGACCGGAGTGACATCCAGCAGGCGATCGTGGCTGCGGGCCAGACGCCGGGACGGCTCGACGTCTTCGGTGCGGGCTGCGTCGGCACCGGGCAGGGCCCGGCGAGCTGCCTGTCGATCAACGGCAGCGGTGGAACGCTGACCAACCCGTCGACGACGAACGAGTACGCGTACGCCCTGACGGCCACGACGCCTCTGCAGATCGCGGGCTTCTCGATCTACACGGCAGCGACGACGGCGACGAGCCAGACGATCGGCGTCGCGCTCTACTCGGGCGCGGGAGGCACGCCTTCGGCCGCGCCGATCGCGCAGACGACGATGGTGGTCGGCACGACGCCCGGCTTCTACAGCGCGACGCTCGCGGCCCCGGTCACCGTTCCGGCGGGATCGTTCTTCGTCGGCGTCGACCACTCCGGGGGCACGACCTACATCTCGAACCTCAGCAGCGGCACCTCGGGCCAGGCCTACTGGCGCCGCCCGGCGCTGACCGGCTCCTGGGCCCTGTCCGGCATCGTCAACACGCCGTCGGTCCAGGTCCTCTGTGCAGGCGGCGGCGGCTCGGGCGCCGTGCCCGCCATCTCGGCGAGCGGGACTCCGGTGATCGGCGGCTCGTACACCGTCGACGTGGCCTACGCGGCTCCCAACGCACTCGCCGCCGCGATGACGGGCTTCTCGAACTCCAGCTGGAACGGCACCCCGCTGCCCCTGTCGCTGACGGGCCTCGGCGCCGCCGGCTGCAGCCTGCTCGTCTCGCCGAGCGCCGTGGTCGGCGCCGCAGCGGACCCCAACGGCTCCGCGAGCTACAGCCTGAGCGTGCCCAACACGCCGGGGCTGATCGGCACCCAGCTCTACCACCAGTGGGTGGTCTTCGACGCGGGCGCGAACCAGCTCGGCGTCGCGACGAGCGCCGGGATCGACGCGTTCATCGGCGGCTGAAGCCGCGCGGCCCTGCCCGGGGACCACCGTCCTCGCGCAGGGCTGCGATCAGCAGGTCGACCATCCGCCCGTAGCTGCGGACGCCGTCCGCATGACCCGCACTCTGCAGGTAGGCGTGGTTGACGGCGTTCGACACGGCACTCAGGGTGCGGTGCGCGACTTCCGGCTGGCTCTGCCAGAACCGCCAGATCGCCTCGGCGTCGCCCCGCACCCGCGGATCGAGGGCTCGCCAGACTTCCTCGGCACCCAGCGGGTCGATGCCGCGGAGCCGCGCCCACGCGTAGCGGAAGGCCTGGAGTTCGCACGAGTAGGCCAGCTCCGGATCGGAGGACGCGGAGCCGACCCACCAGGCGATGAAGTTCGCCTCGTCCTCGCGGGCAAACCCGCGCAGGTGGGCGACCTCGTGTGCGGCGACGAAGGGCACGAGCGAGTCGGGCAATCCCTCCGCGACGTGGGGCTCGGCCGTGAACGGTGAGTAGATCCCGGTGATCGAGGACAGGACGAGGAGCCGCGAGATCCACGGTCTGCGGATCGACGGCCGTGGACCTTCCAGCACATCGTGCTCCGCGGCAGCCTCGACGTAGGCCGCCGCGACCGCGGTATCGAAGTCCGGACGGAGCTCGATCTCCTCGGGGCGCCGCGCGGCCGCGCGCGCACCCAGGTCCTCGCACACCTGCCGCAGCGTCGAAGCGCCGGCCGGACGGACGTCGAGCCCCACCAGTTCGGCGAACGGGCGGCGTGCGTGGCCGAGACCGAACGTCAGCTGGAACACGAAGTAGAGGACGCCCGCTGCAGCGAGCACCCTGCGGAGACCTGCACCGAGGACCGTGCTCGGGCTCGCAGACCTGCGCAGCACGACCCGGAGCCCGCGGATCGCGAGCAGTACCGCCCCGCCGATCGTCGCCAACAGCAGGATCTCCCCCACCGACCAAGGGCTGAACGACGTCAGCCATGCGATCGGCCCCACCACAGCCGGGTGGATACCCCGCGCGTAGAGCGCCTCGGCCCATGCGGGCGCCAGGGCGAGGCCCCACCCGAGCCCCCAGCCCACCGGACCGAGCAGCGCCAGCTTGAGCCAGCGCGGGACACCGCCCCGGGTGGAAGATGTCGGAGGGCCCACGCTCATGCGTGCCCCTCGCCGCGCGGCGTCACGCAACGGAACGTCAGGTTGAGCCGCGGGCCGACGGCGCGCCGGGTGCGCGGGATCTCGTGGACGAACCGTTGCTGCGTGGTCCCCCCCATCACGAAGAGGTCTCCTCCACCCAGCTCGAAGTCGAGGCGCGGCCCTCCGCCCTTCGGCCGCATCCGGAACGTCCGCCGCGCGCCGAGCGAGATGGACGCGATGCGCACGTCGTCGGGCAGCGGCCCGAGCTCGGGTTCGTCGTCCGCATGCCGCCCCATCGAGTCCGCACCATCCCGGTAGTAGTTGCACAGGACCGAGTCGTAGGGCGTGCCGGTCGCAGCACAGAGCTGGGCGCGGATGGCCCCGAGAACCGGAGGCCAGGGCACCGGCGCGTGATCGCGGCCGCTGTAGCGATAGAAGCGTCCCGGGTCACCGTGGTAGGCGACGAGGCGCGGAACGGGCACCGGGCGACCGAACAGCACGATGGTCTCTGCGGCCAGATGGAGCTCCGAGCAGAGCGCTGCCATGACGGCCGCATCCTCCCGGACGAAGCCACGCACCTCCTCGAGGAACGCACCGTCCCCGAGATCCACCCGATGGAACGCCGGGTTGTCGATCGTCTGGAGCTCCTGCACAGCGCACATGCTAGGCAGAAACCCGGACGCGGACGCCGCCGTCCCCGGACGTCAGCCGGCCTGCGACGTCGACGCACTCGCGACCACGTGTTCAGCCAGCTCCTCGAGCGCCCGAGCGCGGATTGCGGCCTCGGCGGGAACCGCATCGGCCATGGCCCGGGCGAGCTGCTCGTCCGCGATCTCCCGGCGCACGATCCGCTGGAAGAGGTCCTCCTCGATCAGGATGTGCCGACGGAGAAGCCGCGTCAGCAGGTCGGCAGCGAGTTCGATGCTGCGGGCGTCTCGCGCCCCCACCGCAGCGCGCAGTTCGTGCACGAGTCCCCGTGCCTGGATGTGCTCGGCCCGCAGCGCGCGCACGCGCTCCGCGACGGCATGGAACGGCGGCAGGAGGTCGAAGACCGCTTCTTCGCGCACGTCATGCCAATGGTCGGCGTAGCCGGACAGGAAGCGCAGTGCGTCCGCCCAGAAGTCCTCATCGATCCGGCCGTGGGCTACCGCGCTCTGCGCCTCG
>JBEAPQ010000173.1:0-3447 GCA_041164325.1 Planctomycetota bacterium
CCTCGAGCTGGAGGTCCAGATCGATCCGGCGTGCGCCCACGAGCGTCAGGCGACGGCTGCCCTGGGAACCGCCGCGCGCCTCGTAGACGGCCAGCTGGCGGGACTCCGTGTCGAGCACGTAGAGCACCGACGTTCCGACTCCGTAGCTGCCCGTGACGGCGAGGAAGCCGTTGGCCGAAGCCGAAGACCCGCCATCCTCCCCGTAGACGAGAACCGGCGGAATCGCACCGTCCGGCGTCGATCCCGTGGGCGGCGGCGGAGTCCGCGGCTGGGGACCGGGGCGTCCCTGGGCATCGATCGCGTCGAGCCCGCGCCCGGCGAAGAAGGCGCCCGCGGTCAGCAACACGACGGCGGAGAACTTGAGGAGGGGCGTCGTCATGGGTCGGTCTCGGGGGCGCCGGATGATAGCGGCACGGGATCAGCCGGCGAACCCCGCAACTCGGCTCACGGTTCCCCGGCCGCCCCCGGCATGACGATCGAGACCCGGAATCCCTGCCCCGGCGCCGAGTCGACCGAGAGCGTGCCGCCGTGGTTCCGGACGATGGAGTAGCTGATGAACATGCCGAGCCCGCTCGCGTCCGGGCGCCCCTTTCCCGAGAAGAACGGATCCATCACGCGGTCGAGGTCTGCGGTGGCCATCCCTGGACCGTTGTCCTCGACCAGGAGCCGCACCTCGCCCCCCTCACCCACGCGGCCGGAGATCGCGATCCAGCGCGGCTCGGGCTGCCCCTCGAGCACGTCGAGCGAGTTGATCAACAGATTGAGGATGACCTGCTGGAACTCGTGGCGGTCGCCCACGAGACCGAGTTCCTGCTCCAGGTCGACGCGGAGCTCGACGGCCTGCCGCACCAGTCGATGCTCGACGAGCGCCCGCGCCCCCTCGACAGCGTCGGCCACCAGGAACAGGCGCGCCTCGATCGTCCGCGGGGAGAAGTCCAGGACGCGGCGCGCGATCCCCCCGACGCGCTCCAACCCTTCCCGGATCAGTTCGACGTAGACGCGCTCCCGCTCGGTGAGCGCAGGATTCGATCCGATCCGCCGAATCGCGTTGCGCATGCCGCCGATCGGATTGTTGATCTCGTGCGCGATCCCCGCCGCGAGGGTGCCCATCGACGCGAGCCGCGCCGATTGGAGCAGCGCCCGCTCCTTGCGCTTGGCCTCCTCGGTCGCCCGCTCGACCTCGCTCTCGAGCTCCGCGTGGTGTCCCTCGATGCGCGCCGCCATCGCGTTGAACGCATCGACGAACACCGCGAGCTCGGGAACCTCGACCGGCGGCATCCGCGTGTCGTAGCGGCCCGCCCCGAATCGTCGCGCGACGACGCCGATGCGACGCAGAGGACGCACGACGCTGCCGCCGATCACGAGACTGGCGAGGAGCCCGAACACCAGAGTGCCGCCGAGGACCGGCCCGGCGAAGACGATGAACGGCACCTGCGGCGGCGGAGGCAGGATCGGCTCGAACCACGCACCGCCGACGACCGCGTCTCCCACGATGATCGGAAGGCAGAAGCCGCTCGCCGCGCGGGTCAGCGTGCGCCGCGCCATCGCCTCGCGGATCCCGGCCCGGATCTCCTCGTACGGGAACGAATCCGGGTCGCGGCGGTGCGCACCCATCGGGTTCACATCGACCGAGGCCGACGGCTGCCCGGTGCTCGAGATCCACGTATCCCGGAAGTAGGCCCGGAGCTTCTCACGGACCGCCGGGACGAGGAGCCGCTGCACGGTCACGGCCGCGAGCTCCGGGTCGGTCTCCGAGTAGTCGCGGTAGGCCTCCTGGAGAACCTCGTTCCACACGCGCCGTTGGAACAGCCCGGCGTTGTCCGTCAACCACCGCTTCTGCAGCTCGTAGGACGTCAGTTGCGCGATCCCGAGCAGCCCCGCGTTGACGAGGAGCAGCAGCAGGATCAGGCGCAGCCGCAGCGACATCAGTACTTCGCGTCCATCGGGACTGCCGCGCCCGTCAGCGGATCGAGTTCATCAGCGTGATCAACGGCGCGAACAGCGCGAAGACGATGAAGCCCACGCCGACCGCGAGGACGACGATCAGGAGCGACTCGACGATGCTGAACGTCGTGTCGATCGTCCGGTCGACCTCGGTCTCGTAGCGGTCGGCGATCTTCTGGAGCATCCGATCGAGCTCGCCGGTCTGCTCGCCGACGTCGACCATGTTGACGACGATGTCGTCGAACATGCCGCTCTCCCCCATCGGCACCGCAATGCCCGAACCCTCCCGGATGCTCGCATGGATCATCGACACCGAGCGCACCATGTGCACGTTGCCGATGGAGCCCCGGACGATGTCCAGCGCGCTCAGGTGCGGGACGCCGCTCTGGATCAGCGTGCCGAACGTCCGCGTGAAACGGCTGACGAGCGACTTGGCGATCAGCGTCCCGAACACGGGGATGCGCAGCATGAAGCCATCCCGGCCGCGTCGGTAGACCTCGACCTTCGCGACCAGCATCCGGTGCAGCACGTAGAGCAGCACACCGCCTGCGAGGTAGGCCCACCACCAGGCCGAGAGGTGACGCCCCATGCCGATGATCAGCTGGGTCGACCCCGGCATCTTGTCGAGCGAGCCGAACTGCTGGAGGAAGATGTTCTCGAACTGCGGGATCACGAACGCAAACACGAGGATCAGCACGACCGTCGCGATCACGAGGACGGACACCGGGTAGGCGAGCGCACCGCGGACCCGGGACTTGATCTCCTCGGACTTCTCCATGAAGCCCGCCAGCCGGTTGAGGATCTCCTCCTGCACACCACCGGCCTCGCCGGCGCGAACCATGTTCGTGTAGAGGTTGTCGAAGACCCCGCCGTGCTTCGAGAGCGCCTCCGACAGCGAGGTGCCGCCCTCCACGTCCTCGAGGACCTCGGCGACCGTCCGCCGCAGCAGGCCGGGAGCCAGCTGACCTTCGAGGATGCGCAGGCACTTGGTGATCGGAATGCCCGCGTCGAGCAGGACCGCCAGCTGGGTCGTGAACTCCGCGAGCGCGCGCGTGGAAACGGTCCTGCCGCCGATGAGGGGACCGCGCGTCGCACCGCCGCCTCCTCCCTGAGGGGTCGACGCGGCCGCCTGGGGGCGGACCGGCACCTTGCGCTGCAGCTTCTTGGCCATGCTCTGTTGCGATCCGAGGGGGCTCGGCCGGGGAATCGTGAAGCGGGAGCGCGTTCGGGGCAAGGCACCGTCCACCGCCGGGCGCGGCGCGACGCTTCGCGCTGCGGGGTGCGCCGCAGGATGCCACGCCGTTCACGACTGCTGCGCGTCGGCGATCGCCGCCGGCGACCCCCTGGGTTCCGTCACCGCGAGACCGGCATGCGCGCGCGGGATCTGCGGCCGCGACGTCAGCGCAGCCCGAGGACGTCGAACAGATCGAACCCGTGGCGCGTGCGCAGCCAGGCGAGCAGGAGGAGGACGACGCTGGTCGCGATCAGGGCGTAGGGCCAACG
>JBEAPQ010000174.1:0-2692 GCA_041164325.1 Planctomycetota bacterium
CACAGCACGGCAGCCCAGGAAGCCGCGATGGCTACGGGCGGGACCTGCCCGATCACCGGTGCCGTCGTCGAGGCCGCAAGCACGACCGACGTGCCAGCCGCAACCGCCTACGGCAACGGCGACTGGTGGCCGAACCAGCTGGACCTCTCCGTCCTCCACGCGAACTCCACCAAGGGCAACCCGCTCGATCCGGACTTCGACTACGCAGCGGCGTTCTCCAAGGTCGACCTGCCGACCCTGAAGAAGGAGCTCAAGGAGGTCATGAAGACCTCGCAGGCGTGGTGGCCGGCTGACTGGGGAACCTACGGCCCGTTCTTCATCCGCATGGCGTGGCACAGCGCGGGCACCTACCGCGTCGGCGACGGCCGCGGCGGCGCCGGGGACGGCACGCTGCGCTTCGCGCCGCTGAACAGCTGGCCGGACAACGGCAACCTGGACAAGGCCCGCCGCCTGCTGTGGCCGCTGAAGCAGAAGTACGGCCAGAGCGTGTCCTGGGCCGACCTGATGATCCTCGCCGGAAACTGCGCGCTGGAAGACGCCGGCTTCAAGACCTTCGGCTTCGGTGGCGGACGCGAGGACGTCTGGGAACCGCAGACCGACATCTACTGGGGTCCGGAGGGCGAGTGGCTCGCCGACGAGCGCTACAGCGGTGATCGCGAGCTGCAGGATCCGCTCGCAGCCGTGCAGATGGGCCTGATCTACGTGAACCCGCAGGGGCCGAACGGCAACCCCGACCCGATGGCCGCCGCGCGCGACATCCGCGACACGTTCGGACGCATGGCGATGAACGACGAGGAGACCGTCGCGCTGATCGCCGGCGGGCACACCCTCGGCAAGGCCCACGGTGCTGCGACTCCCAAGGGCCACGTCGGTGCGGAGCCCGAGGGCGCCAGCATCGAAGAGCAGGGCCTCGGCTGGACCAACTCCTACGGCAAGGGCAACGCCGAGGACACGATCACCAGCGGTCTGGAAGGTGCTTGGACCTACACGCCGACGACGTGGTCGAACGGCTACTTCGAGAACCTGTTCAAGTACGAGTGGGAGCTCACCGAGAGCCCGGCCGGCGCCAAGCAGTGGCGTCCGAAGAACGCGCCGCGCACCGTTCCCGACGCGCACGTCGCGGGCAAGATGAACCTGCCCGTGATGTTCACCACGGACCTCGCGCTGATCACCGACCCCGCCTACCTCGCGATCTCGAAGCGGTTCCACGAGAACCCGGAGCAGTTCGACGACGCGTTCGCGCGTGCTTGGTACAAGCTCACGCACCGCGACATGGGACCGCAGTCGCTGCTGCTCGGCGCCGAAGTGGCTCCCGCGCAGCTGTGGCAGGACCCGATCCCGACCGCGAGCTACGCAGCGATCGACGCCGGTGACGTCAAGAACCTGAAGGGCCAGATCATGCAGTCCGGCCTTTCGGTGTCGGACCTCGTGTTCACCGCGTGGTCGGCAGCCTCGAGCTTCCGCGCCAGCGACAAGCGCGGCGGCGCGAACGGCGGCCGACTGGCCCTGGCTCCGCAGAAGGACTGGGAAGCGAACGATCCCGCGCGCACCGCGCAGGTGCTGGCCAAGCTGTCCGCGATCCAGGAGCGGTTCAACGCGTCGGCTGGCGGCGGCAAGAAGGTCTCCCTGGCCGACCTGATCGTCCTCGGCGGTGCGACTGCCATCGAGTTCGCCGCGCAGGCCGCGGGGCACCCGGTCGAGGTTCCGTTCTCGCCCGGCCGCACCGACGCCACGCAGGAGATGACCGACGTCCAGTCGTTCGGCCACCTCGAGCCGGTCGCCGACGGCTTCCGGAACTACTTCAACTCGAAGAGCTGGCTCCGCCCGGAGAAGGCCCTGGTCGACAAGGCCAACCTGCTGTCGCTGACCGCCCCGGAAATGACCGTCCTCGTCGGCGGCATGCGGGCCCTTGGCGCGAACAGCGGCGGCTCCAAGCACGGCGTCCTCACGGGTCGCGCCGGGATGCTGACCAACGACTTCTTCGTCAACCTGCTCGACATGGGCACGGTCTGGACGAAGGGTCGTGGCTACGACGCCTACGAGGGTCGTGACCGCGCCACCGGCGAGCTCAAGTGGACCGCCACGTCGGTCGACCTGATCTTCGGCAGCCACTCGCAGCTGCGCGCCCTCGCCGAGGTCTACGCGTCGACCGACGCGCGCGAGAAGTTCGTCGAGGACTTCGTGGCCGCCTGGACCAAGGTCATGCAGCTCGACCGCCTCGGCGGCTGACGAAGAGCCCCCCCGCGGCGACCGCCGCGGGGGGCAGCACAGCCGCGCTCTGTCGTTCTGCGGGGCGCGAGTAAGCTCTCGGCATGCCAGGGCTCGAGCAGATCATCGGCGACCACGAGCGCATCCTCGTCCACCAGTCGAAGGAATGGGGCGAGATCCTCCTGGGGTTCGAAGCGAAGAACCGCTTCGAGCTTCGCGACGATGCGGGCCGGAGGATCGGCCGTGCCGCCGAGGAGGCCAAAGGCCTCGGCGCGTGGTTCCTGCGCAACCTGCTGGGCCACTGCCGCGCCGCATCGATCCACCTGTACGACAGCTCGGGCCAGCGAGCCGGACGCGGTGAGAAGCCGTTCCGCTTCTACTTCCACCGCATGGAGATCTACGACGGCGACGCGCACATCGGCGCCGTCCAGAGGCGCTGGTCCCTCTTCAACCGCAAGTTCGCGGTCGAGAACGCGGCCGGCGA
>JBEAPQ010000175.1:0-8377 GCA_041164325.1 Planctomycetota bacterium
GTTGGTGGGGTCGAAGCAGAGGTCGACCGCCCCAGCGTCGGGGGACACGAACAAGACCTTGTCCCAGGTTGCACCGCCATCGCGGGATCGGAACACGCCGCGTTCGTCGTTGGGCCCGAAGAGGTGCCCCATCGCGGCCACGTAGACGGTGTCGGGATCGTTGGGGTGGACCCGGACGCGGCCGATGTGGCGTGTGTCGGCAAGCCCGACGTGCGTCCACGTCCGGCCTGCGTCGGTCGAGCGATAGACGCCGTCCCCGTGCGAGACGTTGCCGCGCACGGTCTTCTCGCCGCTACCGACGTAGACGACGTTCGGGTCCGACGGACTGACGGCCACGGCACCGATCGACCCGCCGAAGAAGCCGTCGGACACGTTGGTCCAGCTGCGGCCCGCGTCGGTCGTCTTGAAGACCCCGCCGCCGGTCGCGCCGAAGTAGTAGGTGCGGCGGTCACCGGGAATGCCTGCTACCGCGCACGAGCGGCCACCGCGGTAGGGGCCGATCTCGCGCCAGGCCGTGCCACCGAGCAGGTCGGGCCACGGATCGCGCGGGGTTGCGGCTTCGGACTGGGAACGGGTCTGCCCTGCGAACGTGAGGGCGACCACGACGAGCGGAAGGAGTCTGCGCATCGGAATCGGGGCGGGCGTGGCCCGCCACCGCGCATCTTCCCTTCCTGCGATCCGGGATCGAGCCCGGGCCCGCGGATTCGATCGCTCGGATCAGGAGCCTGCAGCGGGCTTCTCGATGTGGCCGCCGAACGCCTTCCGCATCGCGCTGAGGACCTTGCCTGCGTAGTCACCTTCGCCGCGGGACGAAAAGCGATCGAACAGGGCCGCGCTCAGCACGTGGACCGGAACCCCGGCCTCGACGGCTGCCTGAACGGTCCAGCGCCCCTCCCCCGAGTCCGAGACCCGGCCGGAGTAGGACTCGAGCGACGGATCACTGCGCAGCGCGCCCGCCGTCAGATCGAGCAGCCACGAGCCGACGACGCTGCCGCGGCGCCAGAGCTCGGTGATCGCGGCCACGTCGAGGTCGTACTGGAACCGTTCGGGGTGATCGAGCGGCGATGTCTCGGCGTCCTTCGCCCTCGCGACCGCACCGACACCGGCGTGCCGCAGGAGGTTCAGGCCTTCGGCGTAGGCGGCCATCAGGCCGTACTCGATGCCGTTGTGGACCATCTTCACGAAGTGACCGGCACCGACGGCACCGCAGTGCAAATAGCCCTTCTCGGCCGTGCCGAGCGCGTCCGCACCCGGCATCCGGGGCGCGGCCTCGGCACCCGGGGCCAGCGTTTCGAGGGCCGGCACGAGGCGGTCGAAGGCCGTTCGATCTCCTCCCACCATCAGGCAATAGCCGCGCTCCAACCCGTGGACCCCTCCGCTGACGCCGCAGTCGGCGTAGAGCACGCCGCAACGGCCGAGCTGCTCGGCACGCCGGAGATCGTGGGGATAGTGCGAATTCCCGCCGTCGACGACGAGGTCGTCGGTGCCGAGACGCGGCGCGAGGAGGTCGAGCGTGTCGTCGACGTGCGCGACCGGGACCATCAGCCAGACGGTCCGCGGCGGTCGCAGGGCCGCGACGAACTCATCGAGGGTCCGTGCGCCGTGGGCGCCCTCGGCTTCGAGGGCCGCAACGGCCTCCGTCGACACGTCGTGGACCACGCACTCATGGCCGCCCCGCATCAGGCGCCTCACCATGTTCGCGCCCATGCGGCCGAGGCCGATCATTCCGATCTGCATGTCTTGGTTCCCGGGGAATCGGGTGGCGTCGCCGGAGTCAGGAACCGCCCCGGCGCAGCGCACGGTAGCGGTGGATCAGGGCGTTCGTCGAGCTGTCGTGGGCGAGCTCCGGTTCGGCTTCGGCCGTGAGTTCTGGTGCGATCCGCCGCGCGAGCTGTTTGCCGAGTTCGACGCCCCACTGGTCGAACGAGTGGATGTTCCAGACCGACCCGGCCACGAAGACCGCGTGCTCGTAGAGCGCGATCAACGACCCGAGCGTCCGCGGCGTCAGCTCCTCGGCAAGGATCAGCGTCGAGGGTCGGTTGCCCGGGAACGCCTTGTGTGGGACCAGCTCCTCCGCGACCCCTTCCGCGCGGACCTCATCCGCCGACTTGCCGAACGCCAGCGCCTCGGCCTGCGCGAACAGGTTGGCCATCAGCTGGTCGTGGTGTCCGCCACCGGGGTTCAGGCTCCGGCAGAAGCCGATGAAATCACACGGAACGATCCGCGTCCCCTGGTGCAGCAGCTGGAAGAACGCGTGCTGGCCGTTGGTTCCGGGTTCGCCCCAGACGACGGCACCGGTGTGCCACTGGACGTCCGCGCCGTCGCGCGTCACGCGCTTGCCGTTGCTCTCCATGTCGAGCTGCTGGAGGTAGGCGGCGAAGCGGGCCAGGTACTGGTCGTAGGGCAGGACCGCGTGGCTCGCACAGTCGAGGAAGCTCCCGTACCAGACGCGGAGCATGCCCATCACCACCGGCGCGTTCCGCGGGAACGGCGCCGTGAAGAAGTGCTCGTCCATCGCCCGGAAGCCGGCGAGGAACTCGCGGAACCGGGTCGGACCGATCGCGACCATCAGGCTGAGCCCCACCGCCGATCCGACGCTGTAGCGCCCGCCGACCCAGTCCCAGAACCCGAACATGTTCGCGGTGTCGATGCCGAAGGCGCTGACCGCCTCGGCGTTCGTCGAAACGGCGACGAAGTGCTTGGCCACTGCATCCTCGCCCAGTGCGCCGCAGAGCCAGTCACGGGCAGAGCGCGCGTTCGCGAGCGTCTCCAACGTCGTGAAGGTCTTGGAGCAGACGATGAACAGCGTCGCCGCCGGGTCCAGGTCACGGACGGCTTCGGCGAGGTGCGTGCCGTCGACGTTCGACACGAAGCGGACGTCGATGTCCCGGTCGGCGTAGTGCCGGAGGGCCTCGACGCACATCGCGGGACCCAGATCCGAGCCGCCGATCCCGAGGTTGATGACGTGCCGGATCCGCGCGCCGGTGTGCCCGGTCCACGCTCCCGACCGGACCCGGTCCGCGAAGTCGGCGCAGCGATCGAGGACTTCGTGGACTCCCGGAACGACATCCATCCCGTCGACGATGATCGACGCGTCGCGCGGCGCGCGGAGCGCCACGTGCAGCACCGAGCGGTCTTCGGTCGTGTTGATCCGATCGCCGGCGAACATCGCGTCGATCCGCTCGCGGAGCCCGGCCGCGCGGGCGAGGCCATGGAGCAGCCGCACCGTGGTCGCGTCGGCGTGGTTCTTCGAGAAGTCGAAGTACAGGTCCGCGGCCTCGAAGCTCATCTTCGGGCCGCGTTCGGGGTCGGCTGCGAACAGGTCCTGCAGCCGGGTCGCGAGCATGTCCTCGCGGTGCGTGCGGAGGGCCCGCCACTCGGGGAGATCGATCGGCAAGGTCGGGTTCATGGCGGTGGCCTCGTGGGCCGGCCCCTTGGGGTACCGGCCAGACGAGACCCGGTCAACGTCGATCGACGCTGCCGTCCGCCAGCACGAGTTCGTGCCAGATCGAGATCGCCTTGCGCGCGCCGACGTCGCCAGCCGCGCCGTTCCAGATCCCGAGGTTCCACTGGCTCGGTGTGCGGAGAGCCGAGACCTCGTCCGGGTCGAACCCAGCAGCGCCCAGCGGCGCGACGAACACGAGCTCCCACGCCCCACTGCTGTGCCTCGGAAGCACCACCACCTCGCCGGGCCCCGCAACCTGCAGGAGTCCGACCCCCGATCCCTCGGCGACGTCCGCCGCACGCCGCGGGCGAAGCAGGCCCTCCGGCGGGTTGGGGAGCGCCTCCGGCGGCAGCGTGCCGATCAGATCGAGAGCCCCGAGCAGCTCCCGGCTCCGGAACGCGGCCCAATGCCACACGCCCACCCGCGTCTCGTGGCTTCCCATCCCGAACAGCGGAGGCAGGGCCTCACCCGCGAACTCCAGCGCACACTGGTCGGCGAAGCTGGAACTCCCGCCCAGCAGACTGTCGTCGCGCGTGGGGTCGATGTAGCGGACCCGGACCGCCAGGGAACGCCCGTCGTGCACTGCCCAGACCTTGGCCCGGTCGACACACGTATCCCGGACGGCGAGCGGCATCAGCACGATGTCGACGCCGTGCGCTGGCCCGAAGTCGATCGAGACGGGGTCCTGCGGGTCGATCGCATCGATGCGCGCCGCGACGAGCGAACGTCGGATCGGCACACCGCGATGGTCGGCGTCGGGCGGCAGGAGCGAGCGGACGTAGGCCAACAGGGCGACGAGCTCCTGCTGGTCCTCGAAGATCGAAGGCGGCATCGCCGCCCCCGGCATGCCGGCCAGCACGCGGTGCGCGAGGTCCTCCCAACGTGCACCGCCCTCGAGCATCCCCATCCTCAGGTCGCGCGCCCAGTGGACCCCGTCGATCCCCGCCCAAGCGCGGTCGGGGCGCTGCCCTCGTGCATCGAGCCCGTGGCAGGCCGCACAGCGCTCGACGAACGCGGCCCGGCCCCGTTCCAGCAGCGCGGCGTCCGGGGCAGGCCCTGGATCGGGTGGGACCGCCAGGACTTTCCCTGGCGAGAGGATCGTCCAGGCGAGGGCGCGTGCCTCCGTCGGCTCGAGTCGCGCGGTCGTCGCCGCGTAGCGCTGTTCGAGCTCCGACGCCATCCGCTGGACGGCCAGACCCCGCACGTGGTGCACGAGTCCGAGCAGGTCCTCCGCCGGCATCCAGGAAAACGCGGGCATCGCGTGGCCGGGCAGTCCGCGCTCGAGCACCCGCATCAGGTCGGCGTCGGTCGGCGCACCGTTCGCCGTCGAGACGATCCGGAAGCGTCCGGTGCCGAAGTCCCGCGGCTGCGGGAACAGCCAGGGCGCAGCCTCGCCCCCGCCACTCCCATCCTCCCCGTGACAGACCGCACAGTGCCGCGCGAAGAGGGCTTCGGTGCGTGACGCACCGTCCACCGGCGCTTCCGGTGCATCCGGCGCGACGGAAGACGATGCGCAGCCTGACAGGGCGAGGCCCGCATGGACGAGAACGCCTGCGGCGAACGAACGGATCACGGCTCGGGTCATCGACGACACCTCCGACGGGCCGCAACGCCTCGAAGCCCATGGAACTTGCGCGAGCTCTCGCGCGCCGTGCCCGCCTCGGACACGATCTCGGGAGATGCGCGTCGAACCGCTCCGTCTGCCCTTCGACCTCTCGGTCCGGATGCCCGGGTCGAAGTCCATCGCCAACCGCGCGCTGGTCGCTGCGTGCCTCGCCGACGGCACGACCCGCATCCATGGCGCCACGCTGTGTGACGACGTGCTCCTCCTGGCGCAGAACCTGATCCGGATGGGCTACCGACTGCGCGTCGACGACGACGTGATCGAGGTCCGGGGTGGGGTTCCGACGGCGGCCGGGGCCGAGACCATCACGCTCGACTGCGGGCTCGGCGGGACGACACTCCGCTTCCTCGTCGCCGTCGCGGCGGTCACGCCCGGCACGTTCGTCCTGACCGGTGCACGGCGGCTCCTGGAGCGGCCGATCGACGATCTGGTCGATGCGCTGCGCGCGCTCGGCGCCGACATCGAGAGTGAGGCGGGGCATCCGCCCCTCCGCGTCCGTGGCCGGAGCCTCGTGGGTGGCGACGTCGAGGTCGGGACCGAGCGTTCGAGCCAGTTCCTGACGGCACTCCTCCTGGTCGCTCCGACCTTCGAGGACGGCCTGACGGTGGCGCGACGGGGAGCCCTCGCGTCGCTCGGCTACGTCGACATGACGTGCCGCGTCCTCGAGGCGTTCGGGGTCCGGGTCCAGACCGACGGCGCGCAGTGGACGGTGCCCGGTGTGGGATTGACGGCGCCCGGGGACTTCACGGTCGAGGGCGACTGGAGCGCGGCCGGGGCGTGGCTCGTCCTCGCCGCACGCACCGGAAGTCGCTTCCATGCCGAGAACCTCGATCCGGACTCGACCCAGTCGGACCGCGCGATGCCCGACCTCGTCGCCGCGCTCGCGGACCCGGGAGACGTCGAGATCGATGCGAGCGACACGCCGGACCAGGTCATGAACCTCGCCGTGCTCGCCGCGCTCCGGGAGGGCGAGACGCGCATCCGCGGCGCCGCGAACCTGAGGCTCAAGGAGAGCGATCGCCTCGCGGCCACGACGCGCGAACTCCGCAAGGCCGGCGTGGACGTCGAGGAGTCGGCGGATGGCCTGACCGTGCGCGGCCCGACACGGCTGCTGCCCGCCGACTTCGCGTGCCACGGCGACCACCGCATCGCGATGGCGATGGCTGTCCTCGGATCGCTGCGGAGCGGCTCCACCCTCGACACGCCGGACTGCGTCACGAAGAGCTACCCAAGCTTCTTCGAGGACCTCGCCGCCGCCCATGCCCATCCCCGGTGCGTTGCACTGGTCGGGATGCGCGGCGCCGGCAAGAGCACGCTCGGCCGCGCGCTGGCCGAGGCGTTGGACCTGCGGTTCGTCGATACGGACGACGCCTTCCTCGCCGCGCACGGACCGATCAGCTCGTTCGTCACGGCACACGGCTGGGACGCCTTCCGTGACCGCGAGGCAGAGGTCGTCGCCGCGTCGGTGGCACCCGGTCGCGTGGTCGCACTCGGGGGCGGTTCCGTCGATCGCGCGGCCACCGCAGGCCTCGTCGCCGACCGTGCGCTCGTCGTCTGGGTCCGCGAGCGCCGCGAGACCCTCGCCGCCCGCCTCGCGGCCGCGCCGCGACCCGCGCTCACCGGCCTCGACCCTGCCGACGAGATCGCCACGGTCCTCGAGCACCGCGACCCGATCCACGCCCGTCTGTCCGACCTCGAGCTGCCGCCGAACGAGAGCGTCGAACGGCGAGTCGAGCGCGTCCGCCACTGGCTCGCTGGACTCGTGGCCCCGACGCGGACCACGCCGCACGGCTGAGGCGCGTCAGCGGTTGCGGAGCGCCGTCAGCACGCGGGGCAGCATCGCGTCCGCGACCGTCCGGTTGCCCGTCCCGACGAGGTGGCAGAAGTCGATGTAGCGGGGCTCGGACTCCGTGGCGAAGACACGCTGCAGGTCGACGAAGAACGGTGGAGCCTCACGCTGGCCGACCAGCGCGTAGATCCGTTCTGTCATGTCGGCGAGCGCGGCGTGGGCTGCCGCTTCTTGCTCGTATTCCGTCAGCGGCTTGTGCAAGTAGGCGACCGGCTGCCAGAAGCAGAGCAGCTCGAACCCGAACTCCTCGGCAAGGGTGCGCAGCACCCGCAGGTTGGCGAAGTAGAGTTCCAGCGTGCGCGCCGCGAGTTCCTCATCGTCGAGGTCTTCCGGGGCAGGTGGATGCGGTGCCGTGCCGGCCATGAACTCGTCCCGCCGCTTGGACTCGTTGAGCGGGATACCCGGCTCGCGCGACTGGACCGCCGCGGCGACCTCGTTGACCCCGTCGTAGCAGAGCACGAGGTCCGGGACGTGGCCCTGCCGCAGCTCCAGGAGCAGTCGGATCAGACCCTGCGTGCTGACGAAGCCCGACTCGCCGAAGTTGACGACCTCGGCGGGCATCCCTTCGGACTCGAGCCGTCGCGCCAACCAGGACGGGATGGTCTCCTCGTCGTCCGCACCCGTGCCCCAGACGGTCGAACCGCCGAACACGAACACGCGCGCGGCATCCGCAGGAAGCCCGGCCGGAACGTAGGTCCGACGGTGCCCCCCGCCATCCACCCGGATGTGCTCGCCTTCGAATGCGGGCCGGCGCCAGTACACGTAGGGCTGCCAGTGCATCCGGTTGGAGTCCCGGAACTCGCGGTAGTAGGCGTCGGCCCAAGCCCGGTCCGGATGGCCGTCGGCTTCCGCGCGCCAGTTGCCGTGCGGAGAGACCTGCTCCACGGGCTCCGGATAGAGCACGAAGATCGCCGCAGCCGTCAGGGCGGTGGTCCAGCCGGCCAGCGCGACGCGCGCGAGGACCTCGACGCGGCCGGCAAGGAGCACACACACCGCGAGGTAGAGCCCTGCGCATCCCTGGACGAGTCCGCGCGCGATGCCGGTCGCGGGTCCCGCGTCCTCGGGAGGCTCGTAGAGCGCGAAGAACGCGAGTGCAGCGAGCCCGGGGACCAGGACCAGGAGGGCGCGCACTTGGCTTCGAGGCTGCATCGGTCGGTCAGGTCGTGGTGGGCTCCAATCCAGGCCCGCTCGGAGACCCTAGCGTCGGAGCAGGCTTGGAACGACACGCAGCGCCCAGCCCATCCGCGCCCCCACGGAATCGCTCCGCGCAGGCGCACGTCGGGCGCAGGCCGACTAGCATCGGCAGCATGCCCGCGAACTCCATCGGCGAGCTGTTCACCGTCACTTCGTTCGGCGAATCGCACGGGCCAGCGCTCGGCGTCGTGGTCGACGGATGCCCGGCGGGCGTCGCGCTCGGCGTCGAGGACTTCCTGCCCGAGCTGGCCCGGCGGCGACCGGG
>JBEAPQ010000176.1:0-16975 GCA_041164325.1 Planctomycetota bacterium
GGTTCGTCGAGCAGGATCAGGTTGCCGCCCTTGCGGAGCAGCTTGGCGAGCTGGACGCGGTTGCGCTGACCGCCGGACAGGCTGCCGACCTTCTGCTGCTCGTCCGGGCCGCTGAAGTTGAATTTCGCGACGTAGCTGCGGCTGTTCACCTCGATCTTGCCGAGCTTGAGGATGTCCTGGCTGTCGGAGATCTCCTGCCAGACCGTCTTGTCGGGATCGAGCGACTCACGCTCCTGGTCGACGTAGCAGAGTTCGACCGTCGCACCGACGGTGACCTTGCCGCTGTCGGGCTGGAGCTTGTTGGTGACCATCTTGAGCAGCGTGGTCTTGCCGGTGCCGTTCGGACCGACGACGCCGAGGATGTCACCCGGCTGGAGCTCGAAGGACACGTTGTCGAGCACGTTGTGCGAGCCGTCGTAGCTGAACGTGACGCGCTCGAAGCGAAGCACGACGTCGCCGAGCCGGCGGCCTGACGGGATGTGGAGCTCGATCTCCGTGTCCCGCTCTTCCGACTCCTGCGCGATCATCCGGTCGTAGTTCTTGAGGCGCGCCTTGTTCTTGGTGCTGCGCGCCTTCGGGTTCATCCGAATCCACTCGAGCTCGCGCTCGAGGAACTTGGCGCGGGACGCCTCTTCCTTCTCCTGGGCCGCCATGCGGCGGGCACGGGCCTCCAGGTAGTCGGAGTAGTTGCCCTTGTAGGGGATCGCGCGGCCGTGCCAGATCTCGAGCATCCAGCCGACGACGTTGTCGAGGAAGAACCGGTCGTGGGTGATGACGACGACCGTGCCCTTGTAGTTGGCGAGCGTCTCTTCGAGCCAGCGCACCGACTCGACGTCGAGGTGGTTGGTCGGTTCGTCGAGGAGCAGGATGTCCGGGTGCTCGAGCAGCACCTTGCAGAGCGCGACGCGGCGCTTCTCACCGCCCGAGCACTCGCCGAACAGCTTGTCGCCGGCCGGCAGGTGCAGCTTGGTCATCGCCGTCTCGACGTGGCGGTCGAGTTCCCAGGCATCGCGGGCCTCGATCTCGTGCTGGAGCTTGTCGAGGTCGGCCAGGACCTTCTCCATCGCGTCCGCGTCGAGCTCTTCTCCGAGCTTCATGCTCAGGTCTTCGTGACGCTTCAGCAGCTCACGGATCGGAGCGACGGCCAGCTCGACGTTGTCGCGGACCGACATGTCCTCTTGGAGCCGAGGCTCCTGCGGGACGTAGCCGATCGTGATGCCTTCTGCGGCTCGCGCGACGCCGTCGTACTCCTTGTCGACGCCGGCCATGATCCGCAGCAGGGTCGACTTGCCGGCGCCGTTGGCACCGATCACGCCGATCTTGGCGTTCTCGAGGAAGACCAGGCTGACATCGTTGAGGACCGGCTTCTTGCCGTAGCTCTTGGTCAGCCCCTCCAGGGCGAAGATGTTGCGGGCACTCATCGGGGGCGAAGACGGTAGCGGATTCCCACGCTGGTTGACACTCGGACAGGCCACTCGGATCATCCGCCGATCGCCTCCATGGCCGTCCCCCACGTTGCCTACCTGCTCCCGAGCGGCCAGGAGTTCATCATCCTGCTGATCCTCGGGATCCTGCTGTTCGGCAGGCGACTCCCCGAGGTGGGCTGGCAGGTTGGCCGCTACGTCGCCGACCTCCGCCGGGGCCTGGACAACTTCAAGCGGGAGCTCGCCAACGACGAGTCGATCCGTCAGGCGAAGGCCGGCCTGCGCGACCTCGATCCGCGCCGGGCGCTGGACGCACCCCGGAAGCTCGCCGACCCGCGGCGTCTGTTGGACGATCTGAACGACGCCAGCCTGTCGAGTCCGATCGATCCAGGGCCGATCGGATCGACGCCCTCGAGCGGCGACCCGGCAGACGGGACGCGCGGCTCCTCGGACAGCCCGGCTGGGGCCTGATCCCGCCTTTCAGGAACCCGACCGCGGCCTGAGACCGTGGCGGACCTGCGCATCACCGGAGTCGAAGATCGACGTCCAGTCGTCGTTCGCTGCCTTGGGCTCGGCGTCGGCACGCTGGACGCGCGCCTGTTCGCGCCGCTTCTCGGTCTCCTTCTGCCAATCCGCGTACTCGGGGAACAGCTTGGTGAGCACGTTCTTGTTCTCCGAGACGAGGCCGACGTAGGGGTAGACCTCGCAGCCGGTCTGGCGACGGATCTTCGCGAGCACCTCGGTGGGCGTCAGGATCGGCATCGCCAGCGTGAGGATGTTCTCGAACCGGTCGATCGGCACGATGCAGTGCTCGAAGAGCAGTTCCTTGTCGATCAGGTCACGGACGTCATCGCCCACATCGCAGGAGCTGGCCATCAGGAACGGCACCTGGAACTGCTCGACGACGGTCTTCGCGAGGTCCCACTCGGTGATGTGGCCGGTCGCCACCAGGACCTCGACGAACGACTCGCCGTGCCGGTCCTGCGCATAGAGCGCATCCGTGATGACGTCATTCGGGATCGCATCACGCTGCGTCAGTGCTTCGGCGAGACGGATGCTGGTCAGCTTCTCGAGGCCCTTCACGTCCGGTGCTATCGGCGTTCGGACGGACCGGCCTTGAGGATCGACGTCTGGGGTCCTCAACCGAACTGGGCCAACGTCAGCAGGGCATGGACGATCAGCGTCGCGCTGATGCCGAGCACGATCGAACGGTTGACGGCGTGGCCGACATCGCGTCCCGAACGTTTCGGTGCCATCGCCAGGTGGTAGCTGAGCACGGCCACGAGGAACCCGGAGATCAGCGCCTTGAGGAGCCCGTAGCGGAGGTCGGCGGGATCGATCCCAGATCGGAACGCCTCCGCCCAGGCCATCGTCGGCATCCCCGTGACCGCTTGGGTGGCCAGCAGGGATGCCGTTGTCGCAACGAGGACTCCGACGGCCGTGACGAGGGGCAGGGCCAGCGTGGTCCCCCAGACCAGCGGAGTGAGCAGGTGGTCCGCAGGCGCCTGGCCCAGCAGGATCAGGGCGTCGACCTGGCGCGTGCGCTTCATCGTCGCGAGGCGGGCCGTCGCGCCGGCGGCGATCCGAGCCGTGAAGAAGAACCCGGCGAGGAGCGGGATCAGGACGGCGACCAGGACCTTGGCCGAGCCGGCGACCACCGATCCCAGGAAGGCACCCTCGAGCGGGTTGTTGCGCAGCGCGAAGAACGTGGCGAGCCCGCCGACCGTCGCACATCCGACGGCCGCGAACAGCGCGGACTCGAGCGCGAACCCGAGCGCCGTCCGGAGCGCGAGCCCGGGGAGGCGGGGAGCTGCGTGCGTGACCGCACGGGCGAAGACCTGCACCAGGGACGCCGTCGCGAGCAGACCACGGCGCACACCCTCCCATGGGTCGGGAGCCTCTGCCGGACCCGACGGACCCGTCCCGGCTTCACGGAGGGCCTCACCCATGCGACCGGGTTCCACCAGCACGAGATCCCGATGGCCCCGGTCCAGGACCAGCGCCCGGTCGAACCGTCCTTCGAAGGCCGCGAGGTCGTGCGTGATGACGAGCGTCGTCCGCCCCCGGTCCTTCACTTCGTCGTGCGCTGCGCGCAGCAGCGCCGCGATCTGCCCGGCCGAGGCCGGGTCGAGGCCAGCCGTGGGCTCGTCGTAGATCAGCAGTGCCGGGTCTCCGGCCAGAGCCCGCGCGACGGCGACGCGCTTCCGCATCCCGCCCGACAGGTCGGCAACCTCCGCAGGTGGTTCGGAGAGCCCTGCCTGCGCGAGCAGAGCTGGCGCGAGACGGATCGATCGACCCGCGGCCCGGAGCCCGAATTCGACGTTGCCGCGCGGGGAGAGCTCGTCGAGGAGTCCTTCTTCCTGGAGAACGGCCTGGACCCTGCCGCGGAGTGTCTTCGGGAAGCCCCGCGCGATGTCCGTGCCGAGGACGCGAACCGTGCCCCGAATCCGCGGCGCCGGTTCGTGGTCCTCGCGCAGGCCACACAGCAGCTGGAGAAGGCTCGACTTGCCGGCGCCGCTCGGTCCGACGACGAGAACGAAGGAACCCTTGGCTAGGTCGAGGTCGACACCCTCGAAGAGGACGTTGCCAGCCCCACCTCGGTGGGCCAGACCGAACCCCCTAAGCTCGATCGCGGAGTCGCTCACCGACCCGGCCTCAGAGCCTCCGGGAGTCGGGACAGCGGCACGAGGCTGGGACGCCCGTCCTCCTCGCCGACCAGCCCGAAGACGACACCGTCGCGCAGTGCGAGTGCGCCCCTGCCATGGTCGAGCGAGAGCGTCGGCAGGTCGATCGGTGCGGGGGCTTCCTCCCCCACGGTCCAGAACAGCGGGTCTTCGACCGCCCCCGACCCGTCGAACACAAGATCGGCCGCGTTCGTGACCCGCAGGTCTGGCGGCGCGTTCTCCAGCACGAGCAGGGCCAGGTCCCCGCCCTCGGGATCGACCCAGGAGCGACCCGCTCGGAGGACGCCAACCCCCGGCACGATGACTCGGATCGCCTCACGGACGATGTCCGGGTCGGACAGGAAGTCGTCGAAGATCAGCGAGGCGTCACAGAGCGACCGCGGCGTGACGACCACGGTCCGACCACCCCGATCCACGAAGAGGAGACCGGTGCCACGGCGCTGGACCTCATCGTTCGCACTGAGCCAGTCCCGCTCTTCGGCCTCGTAGACCACCTCGACCATGCTGGGCCCCGTCGCAGGAGCGACACCGACCCCGGTCGGGCGACCTGCGGAGTCGAGGAGGCCCGACAGCTCCTCGTCGAAGTCGGGGCGTGCGTCGGACACGACGGCCACATGACCGTCGACGACCGGAGCACCCAGGGTCTCGCTGCTCCGGAGTCCGACGAAGGGCTCCAGCACCGCACCCAGGTCCTCGACGGTGATGCCACCCAGGATCGCTCCGGAGACCCGCGGCCTCGCGATCCAGAACACGGTCCGGTCAGTGACGGATCGACGGAACGTCTCCCGCACACCGATCTCGACACGGACGTGCGTCGCGTCGGGTGCGAGCGCGACGTCGCGGACCTCGCCAATCTCACAGCCTCGGAGGCGAACGGGCGCTCCGATCTGCAGCCCGTGACGTTCGGGAGAGAGCAGCGTCATCCGCAGGTCGCCACGCTCCAGCTGCCGGATCTCGGGCACGACTGCTTCGAGCGGCGGCACTTCCCTGCCGACGACGAGGCTCGAGCGTGCGAGCGGCGGGCTGTCGCCGCGCGGCGTCAGAAAGGCCACGTACGAGTCTCGGACCAGCGTGTCGAGGCCGGTCGCCCCCCCCGCAAGACCGCCGAAGCGCGGGCTGACGACCCAGAACAGACTGCTCACACGCGCGAGCTCAGCGTGTTCGGCATCGAGCAGAGCGGTGACCACACCCTTCTCCCCGTCTGGACTCAGGCCGATCTCACGGATCGAGCCGACCCGAACCCCGCGGTAGCGGACCTCGGCACCGGGCCCGAGACCTCGGATGTCGGCGAACTCGAGCCGGACGGGGAAGTAGCCGTCCGGGTTCTCGTCCGCGAGCAGCTGGAAGAGCACGAAGCCGAGGACGCCGGCGGTTGCCAGGGTCGCGAGGCCAATCAGGTAGCGGATCCGGTCCATGGGTCTTCAGCCACTACGAACCGTGCCGCTCGATTCCCCCAGAAACACCCTCGAACGCGACCGGACTCCCGTCCCGGGACCAGAGCGAGCGCTGCGCGCCCTGGACCCGATCACTTGGACGAGCCACGGACCGGAGTCCGGGCTCCGACGTCAGATGTCCAGGTTCGTGGCTTCGAGCGCGTGCTTCTCGATGAACTCGCGGCGTGGTTCGACATTCGGTCCCATCAGGACCGTGAAGATCCGGTCAGCTTCGACCGCGTCGTTGATGGTCACGCGGTAGAGCGTGCGGCGCTCGGCGTCCATCGTCGACTCGTAGAGCTGCGAGGCCTGCATCTCGCCGAGACCCTTGTAGCGCAGGATGCTGACGCCCTTGCGGCACTCGGACTGCAGCGATTCGAACGCGTCGAAGATCTGCGTGTGCGTCTCCTGTTCCTTGCCGGTGTCGACGGCGAACGACAGGTCGGCTGCACCGACGAAGCAGTCCGGACTGAATCCCTGCGACAACAGCTCCTGGAGGAGCGGCTGCAGGTGCTCGCCCTGGTGCAGCGTGTAGATCTCGACGTCGGCAGCCTCCCGACTGCAGGAAGACCCGTGGCCTTCGTAGACCTTCAGGTCGCTCTTCTCGCCGCGCAGCTTCTGGAGCTCCGCCTCGAGCATGGCCCGCGTGTCGACGAAGTGTCCCTCGTCACCGACAACCACCCAGAAGGCCGGAAGCTCCATGTTGGGAACCGTTGCTTCCGCGAGGTAGCGATGGAACGGAACCGCGGCTTCGAGCGGAAGCTGGTCGGCGAACGCCTTGATCCGCGACAGGAGCGACACGAAGGCCTCGAGCTGCGGGCGATCGAGCTCACGCTTCTCTTCGCCGCGGTGGACCGCAAGCCGCGTCGTGCCGAGTCCGAACTCGATCAACGCCGCCTGGAGCTGGTGGTCGCTGACGATGTACTTCTGCCGGTTGCCCTTCTTGATCAGGTAGAGCGGCGGCTGCGCAACGTAGATGTGACCGCGCGCAATGAGCTCCGGCAGCTTCCGGTAGAAGAGCGTCAGCAGGAGCGTGCGGATGTGGCTGCCGTCCACGTCCGCGTCGGTCATGATGATGATCTTGTTGTAGCGGAGGCGGGTCTCGTCGAATTCCTCCGTCACGAAGCCCGTGCCGATCGCGGACACGATCGTCTTGATCTCCTCGTGGTCGAGGATGCTGTCGACGGGCGCCTTCTCGACATTGAGGATCTTGCCGCGCAGCGGCAGGATCGCCTGGTTCGGCGTCCGACCCTGCTTCGCAGTCCCACCTGCAGAGTCACCTTCGACCAGGAAGAGCTCGGCGTCTTCCGGCCGCGTCCCCTTCTGGCAGTCCGCGAGCTTGGCGGGAAGACCACTGCCTTCCAGGACCGACTTGCGCCGGACGAGGTCGCGTGCCTTGCGCGCTGCATCGCGCGCGCGCTTCGCGTCCATCGCCTTCTGGAAGATCACCTTCGGGATGCCTGGCTTCTCTTCGAAGATCGTGCGCAGGCCGTCGCCCACGAGCGTCTCGACGATGCCCTGCACCTCGCGGTTGCCGAGCTTGATCTTGGTCTGACTCTCGAACTGCGGCTCTGGAACCTTGATCGAGAGGATCGCGGTCAGGCCTTCACGGAAGTCATCGCCGCCCGGCAGCGTGTCCTTGGCCTTCAGCATCTTCTCGGACTTCGCGTAGTTGTTCAGCGCTCGGGTGAGCGCTGTACGCATGCCGACGAGGTGCGTGCCGCCTTCGATCGTGTTGATGTTGTTGACGAAGGTGAGGACCGTCTCGTTGTAGCCGTCGTTGTACTGGAGGGCGACTTCGAGCTCGTAGACCTTGTCCGGGTCCTCGGGATGACTCGCTGTGCCGCTGATCGCGACGACGTCCTTGTGGAGGCTGTTCTTGCTCTCGTTGAGGTCGTTCACGAACTGGCGGAGGCCTTCGGGGAACTGGAACTCCTCCGAGTGCCCGCTCCGTTCATCGACGATCGTCAGCGTCAGACCGACCGTGCCCATCAGATAGGCGAGCTCACGAAGGCGCTTCTTCAGCACGTCGTAGTTGAGCTCCGTCGCTTCCATGACCATCGGGTCGGCCTTGAAGCGCACGGCGGTACCCGACTCGTCCGTGTCCCCGATCACCTCGAGGTCGGTGCTCTTGTTCCCGCGGACGAAGGTCTGCTTGTAGACCTTGCCATCGCGGAAGACCTGGACCTCGAGCCACTCGGACAGCGCATTGACGACCGAGATCCCGACGCCGTGCAGGCCGCCGGACACCTTGTAGCTGCCCTTGTCGAACTTCCCGCCCGCGTGGAGCTTGGTCATGATGACCTCGAGCGCGGGGACCCCCGTCTCGTGCATGTCCACCGGGATGCCGCGGCCGTTGTCGCGGACCGAGCAAGATCCGTCGGTGTGGACGCGGACGTCGATCTTCGAGCAGCGACCAGCAAGCGCCTCGTCGACGGAGTTGTCGACGACCTCCCACACGAGGTGGTGGAGGCCCTTCACGCCCGTGTCCCCGATGTACATCGCCGGGCGCTTCCGCACGGCCTCGAGTCCTTCGAGGACCTTGATGGAACTGGCGTCGTACTTCTTCTCGCTGTCAGACATGTGCTGTCCCGCCCATTCGAAAAACGATCTCGCCGATCTGCTCGGGCGCCAGGAACTCATTGCACGCCTTGCGGATCGAGTCCTTCCGGAACCCGATCATCTCGGCGTAGAGCGGCGCTGAATCGACCGCCACGTAGAGTCTGCCGCCGCGGAAACCCACCACTTCGAGGTGCGTCGCCGTGCGCTCACCCACCGCGTGCTCGAGCGCGTCCTTGAAGCGGACGCGGCTGGCTTTCGTGCCGACCTCGGCAAGGACCCCCTTCAGGAAGGCCGCTGCGTGCTTGGGGTCGCTCACGATCCGCTGATCGGCATCAGGATGTAGGTGTAGGAATCGCCCAGCGTGAACTTGGCCGGGGTCGAGTCGTCCGTCATGTCGATGCGGACGAGCTCGCGGTCGGACACCTTCAACGCATCGAGAAGGAAGTCCGGGTTGAAGGAGATGCCGCCGCCCGGGCCGGTGAGCTCGATGCCCATCGAAAGGTCGGCGCGACCGATGCCGCTGCTCTCCGCAGACAGCTTGACCTCGGAACCCTCGAACTTGAAACGCACCATGCGCACCTCGCCCGAGCTGAGGATGGCGACGCGTCTCAGGTTCTTCTCGAGAGGTTCGCGATCGATCTCGATCGTCGAGTCAGCAGCCTTGGGAATGACCTGCTCGTACTCGGGGAACCGGTTGTCGAGGAGCTGGCTGATCAGCTCGGTGCCGCCGAGCGCGAATCGGATCTGATTGCTGCTGATCGAGATGCGCAGCGGTTCGTCGCCTTCGTCGCCGACCGCCTTGGTCAGCGCCTGCAGCGCGCGGATCGGGATGACGACGCGGGAGTTCTGGTGGTCGCCGGCGTGCTCCGTGTAGCAGAGCGCGAGGCGACGGCCGTCGGTTCCGACGAGGCGCGCGCAGCCGTCCTTCAGTTCGAGGAGCAGGCCGTTGATCGCGTAGCGGGTTTCTTCGCGCGCTGCGGCGAAACTCGTCCGACGGATCATGTCGAGGAATGCGTGGACCGGCACCTCGACCTCGACGCCCTGCTTGAACTCGGGTTCGGCGGGGAACTGCGAGGGGTCATTGCTGACGAGGACGAACGAGCCCGTGCCGGCTTCGATCGTGGTCCGGCCTTCCTGGCCCGACAGCGTCAGGGTCGGGTCGCTGAGCTCACGCAGCAACGCGGAGGTCTCGCGGGCGGGAAGCAGCGTGCGGCCGGGTTCGGCCACCTTCACAGCGTCGACCGGGACCTTCGCGGAGATCTCCAGGTCGGTGGCGTACAGCGTGACTCCGTCGGCGGTTGCGTCCATCAGGACGCTCTGGATCACAGGCTTCGGGGTCTTCAGGGGGGGGATCCCGCCGACCACCGTGAAGGCTTCCTGGAGTTGCTGTCGGTCGCAGAGGATCTTCATGGCGTGGAACGGCGCAAATCTAGGGGTTCCGGGCCTTGGTTGGAACGATCAGGACGACGATCCCACGGGAGGTTTCGCGACGTCGCTCCGTCTCGCCGGTGCCGTTCCGAACACCTTGCTCCAAGGTCACCCGAGACCGACCGCACACCGTCACCGTGCGCGGGTCGCCGGACTCTCTAGAGGTGTTCTGTAGTTTCTCTCTCTTCTGACCCTCTCCGTCCCGTCACGGGTGTGGAGAGCTGGTCGAGCGCCGCCAGCAAGTGCCTCTACAGCGGGCAGTTGGATCAGCGCCAGGTCGTCACGGCTGCGTGGACAACCCGGGGAGCCTTGCCCGCATCCTCCCCATCTCTCCCCGCTCGGGGGGATGCCGGCCGTCCGGACCTGGATCGGAGTGGGAGATCGATCCCGAGTTCTCCGGCAGGGACCAACGACTGCCTCACGAAGGTCTTGGCAGTCCCGTCCACCACGGGATGCGGTTGCATGGCGCGTTCGGCATCCCGACCGTCAAGAGTCAAAAGATCACGGACGCCACCGCAGCCGTCCGGAACTGCTTCATCGAGACCAGCGGCAGCGTTCGAACGGACAGGTCATTGCGCGAGACGGCGCAGGATTTCGTCGAGATCGGCGTCGGCGATCTCCTCGGCGCGGATCGGGGGCAGGCTCTTGAACTTCCGATACTCGTCGATGCTCGAGAGCTCGACGTAGTCGCGGTAGCTCATCCGACCAGGTTCGCGCACGGCTCGGGGCTGCACGGCCCGCGTGCGGCCGTCGACCTTCTGGAGCGTGGCCTTCGCGCGCTGGCAGATCCCGAGAGTGTTCTCGAGGTTGCTGCGGATGCGGCCGAGTCGCTCTTCCTGGGCCCCCGGGCTCTCGAGACTGCGGCTGACCTTCGCGATGGCGACTTCGATCACCGCGATCAGGCAGTTCAGTTTGGTGAGGAGACGCGTGCGGTATTCGACGGACTCGAGCTGCGTGCGGTCGAGGGGGTCCTTGGACATGGTGTGCCGGGAGGGTCTTGAGTTGTTCGAGGGAAGGGAGGGTGCCCCTTCTCCGAAGCACATCCCTTGCCAGACCTCAGCACGCAGAGGCAGCACGGCTCTCCGACGCCCGATCGGCCGTTGGCATCGGCTGGCACGTCGTCCCGGAACGCGCCATCCGCACGGCGCCGTGCGGTCCTCTGGGTCCCCCGTCGTGACGCCGCGTCGCATCGACACGACGCACCGTTGTGCCGGATCGACGGTGTTGCGTCCGATCGACACGACGATCGGGGATCAGGCCCCAGATGCGATGGCCGTTGGCCGATAATCCCCCCGTGGCCGACTCATCTCCGAAGCCCGACCCGTCGACGAACGACCGAACCGCTGCGTTCTGGGACCAGAGGCACCGGACTGCGAAGGGTGAGGCGCACGACAACTTCCTCCGCCACCCACTGATCCAGGCCTACATCTCGCTTCGCGCGTTCGGCCAGATCGTCGGTCACCTGGATGTTGTCGCAGCCGAACTCCAGTCCCGGACCCGCGCCGGAGACGAGATCCTCTCGGTGGGCTGTGGACCTGCGGGCAAGGAACGCGCGCTGGCGCGGAAGCTCCCGGATCGTCGTTTCGTCGCGATCGACATCTCGCCGGAGACGGTTGGCCGAGCCACACAGGAGATCCAGGCCGAGGGCCTCGAGAACCTGTCCCTGGCACTCGGTGACTTCAACGACCTGCAGCTCGATGCGGGCCGATACCGCGCGATCCTCGGACTGGGCGCCATCCACCATGTCGAGGCTCTGGAGTCGTTCTGGCAGGCCTGCTCCCACGGATTGACCGACGACGGCGTGGTGCTCGCCCAGGAGTTCGTCGGACCCAACCGATTCCAGTGGACCGACACGCAGATCGAGATCGGGGATGCCGCACTGCGCGACCTCGTCCCGGAGTCCCACAAGGTCCACCACCAACAGATCCGGCGCACGCCGGTCGACGTGATGCTCGCGCTCGACCCTTCGGAGGCAGTTCGCTCCCGCGACATCCTTCCGACATGCCGAGACGCTGGCTATGCGATCGAGGGCTACGCAAGCGCAGGATGTGCGCTGCTGCAGCCGGTCCTCATGTACCAGATCGACACGTTCGAACCGTCGAACTGGGAGCACAACCACGTGCTGTCCTCGCTGTTCCGCGAAGAGGACCGTCGCATGCGGGCTGGTGAACTCGAGGACGACTTCGCGATGTTCGTCGCGCGTCCACCGCGCTGACGCGAGGCGTCCCCGCAGCGCGCTCGCGTCGCTCGCACGGCCCAGCTCGGGTCCTCGTCCCCTCGTCGATCGCCACTGCCCGATCGACGGGCGTGGCTCAACGGCGCGCGAGCGACCGGGCCAGCAGCTCTTCAGCGATCGAGGGCAACGCGAACTGACCGGCGCGGCCGACGACCATCGTCGTCACGCTTCCCACGTGGAACAGGAACTGCGCGACGTTCTGGTCCTGGTAGGCCAGGATCGCGTAGGAGCCTCTCGCCGTGAGGATCGGCAGGTTCGGTGCCGAGGCCCCGAAGGTCGACACCACGAAGATCTCGTCGATCCCATCCGTGTAGGTCACGACCAGGCTCGACTCCGGTCGGAGCAGCTCGCGCACGACGCGCGCGTTCGAGAACTGGTAGCCGGCAGGAATACGGTTCGAGGTCGGCAGGACCGGCTGGTTCTCGGCTGCCAGCGACAGCACCGCAGTCTGCACCGACGGGAAGTCCTCGACGTTGCGGGTCGGCTGCCAGAACGTGTGTCCCGCCAGCGACTGCGGTGGGACTTCCTCGAAGCGGGTGACTTCGAGCGTCGAGACCAGGATGCCGGCCGGGTTGAACTCGGCGCGGTAGAGCGGGTAGCTCGTCGTGGCGTCGAGTTCGAGGACCCAGGGGCTCCGGCCGAGCTGGCGCGGCAGCAGCGCGATGCGTCGCGTCGGACGATCGAGCCGGACACGCGCGCCCAGATCCACGACGAGGTAGTTCTGGGCGGCGAGCGCTGCGTCGACGACGCGGAAGTTCGCGTGGAGGTGGAGGTAGCCGGCGTAGCCACGGTAGAGCTCCCGGCGCGTCGGCTCCGACATCGCCACGCTCGTCGCCCCTTCCATGCCGGCAAACTGCAGGTCGAACCGCGCTTCACCGGAACCGCTCGGGTCCGGCGTCATCGTCAGGTCCTCCCGGATCCCGGTCCACGCCGGACCGTTCGGGCCGATCTCGAGGACGCGGCGCAGTTGGCTGACGCGGACGGAAAGCGAAGACTCGGCTTCCGCGATCGCCTCGAAGGTCGACAGGGTGTCCGACTCGCCAGCACCGAAGCCGGACTCGACGGCGGCGTCGGCCCCGGAAGCAGCCACCTGTCCCGGCACCGACAGGAACCAGGTCGAGGCGGCGATGAGGAGACTGGCCGCAGACCAGCCGACCCGTCGGCCCTTCATGCTCCGATCATCGGCCATCGCGGAGCCTCTGCAGCAGGGCGGCCGGTGCGTACTGATCCGACAGTGGCCGGTCGACGCGGAAGAACGTGATCTGCGGCCCGACCTCTTCCCCAGCCCCCCGGCCGTGCAGGAGCACGACGGCGAGGGACGCGGAGAGGACGACGGTCGCCGCGGCCAGAGCGACGGGCACCCGACGCGCGCGTACGGCGGTCCGGGCTTCTTCCATGTCCCGACGGATGCGAGCCCAGAGCCATCCGGGAGCGCGACTCGGCCGGGCCCAAGAACGGACCACGTCCTGGTCGACCCCGAGAGATTCGAGCGCCGACCCGGCCCAGTCCGCATCGCGCGGCGCGGGCACCGGGGACAGCGCGTCGCGCAACCCCTCGAGGTGATCGCCGAGTCTGGAAGCCGTCTCGCAGACGAGCGTCTCGCGGAGATCGGCGAGTCCCTCTTCGACGGACAGCGGTGGAGGGACGGGCGTCAGGTGGTCGCGCAGCCAGTCGGCGACGGGAACCAGCGCGCTCGCCTGGATGTCCGATGCGTCCGGGAAGTCAGGCGCGTCGGCTCCCGACGCCGGGAGCGGAAGCACCGCGTCCGGCACGCCGAGAACAGCGGCCCTCTCGTTCGCGCGCCGCGCGAACGCCTGGAGGTCACCGACCTCGTCGGCCGCGGCGCCAACCGACCCCAACGCTTCGTCGATCCGGGCCTCCAGCACCTCGGGGGCGAGCGGTAGTTCGGCCAGCACACCCTCGATGGCTCGCAGGGCGCGACGCATGGTTGCCATCCGGCTGGTCATGCGACCTCCTCCTGGCCGCCCTGCTCGACCGGGATACCCAGGCTCGAGACCTTGCCCGCCAGCACCTGCTCGATCGCGAGGTGGGCGCGCGCGAGGCGGGACTTCACCGTCCCCAGCTGGACTTCGAGGGTCTCGGCAATCTCGTCGTAGCTCAGTCCCTCCAGATACCGGAGGACGAGAATCGCGCGGAGCTTGGGGCTGAGCCGAGCGATCGCGCTCTGCACCTGCTCACCCAACTCCGAGGTCTCGGCCGAGGCCAGCGGATCCTTGCCCTGGTCTGCGGGCTCGGTCCCGTCGTGGAGGCTCTGCAGGCTTTGCTCGAGTCGCCCCGCGCGCTGCCGCTCCCGGCGGCGCAGGTCGATGCTGCAGTTCACGACGATCCGGAACAGCCAGGTGCTGAACCGCGCGTCGAACCGGAACGTCGAGATCTTCAGGAAGAGGACCCGGAACGACTCCTGGACCACGTCCATCGCGTCCGTCGCCGACCCGGTGATCCGGTATGCAATGGAGTAGACCCGATCCCGGTAGCGCCGGTAGAGCTCCTCGAACGCAGCCTCGAACCGGTCGTCCTGGACGTCCCGGCAGGCTTCGATGAGCTCGCGGTCAGGGGTTTCTGGGTCGATGGTCACGGAACGGAACTTCCGATGGCTCGGACGGGTCTCGTCTTCCCACGGTTCCGTCCGACTGTGGAAAACGTGCGCGGAGACCGCACTGGGACAGGATCCGGGTTCCCAGGCCGTTCTTCCGGCGCGTCGCGGCGACCTGAATCGGGAAACCAGCCCGGCTCGTGGATCAAATCCGATACGGGCGGACTTTTCTCCAAAGGCTGTGGGCCCTTCGGATCGGACGCTGCGTCGGAGTCATCGCCGGACTCCTTCCTCGACCCGGATCGCGGGCTACCGGCCGCCGCCCGTGATCGTCGACAGCCCGTCCGGCACGAACAGGACCTGCCCGCGGCTGGCGCTGCAGCTCGGCGGACACGCCAGCTCCCCGCTCGGGATGCAGTCGGCGTTCGAGACCTCGCAGAGCATCCCGTTGGGCATCGACGTGACCACCGAGAGGCGGAGCAGGCAGACGCGGGAGGAGGTCCAGAACGGGTCCTCGTCGCCGGACGGGCTCAGTGCCTGGATCACCCCCGCGTCCGGTGCGACCGGAACCAGGGAAGCGGTGGTTCCGTCTGCGTCGGTCAGGAACGTCCCCGAGGAGATCGCCCGTCCACCCAACACGGCCTGGGCTCCGATCGTGCACGGCAGGAGCCGCTGCAGCGATGCGGCGGAGCCGAGGCGGAAAGCACAGTGGACGTAGAGCCCCTCGGTCGGGTGCGGAAGGAGACGCAGGCGGGAGAGGGACGTCTGCAACAGCCGGCTCAGCGAGTGCCTCTGGCCGTTGATGTCGACGAACGGCTCCAGTGCCTGGAGGTCGAGGACGGTCGAACCGGCGAAGCGGAACAGCAGGTTCACCCACGCGGACTCCCCGCCGCCCGGGGTCGGCTCCGTCGTGACGATCACGCGCGCCTCGTGGTCGTATCCGAACACGGTGCGCGGGTCGCTCATGCCCATGCGGCTCTGGACCGCGTGCAGGAAGTCGTCGACGCCGTCTCCGTCGGTGTCTGCGGACCGCGGGTCGAGCAACAGCGCGCGCTCCACGCGATCGGGGAGCAGGTCGCCGTCGCTGTCCACGAATGGCACGGGGTCGGCCGCGCGCAGCGCGGACCCCGCGAGGAAGTCCCAACCGGTTCCTTCGCCCGAGACCTCGTGGGTCCCTGCAGGTGGAACCTCGACCGCGCGCCAGGGGTCAGGCGCGCCGCACAGGAGGCCGACCGCAGTGAGCGGCGCGGCGATCCAAAGGCACGTACGAGGGGTCGACATCACGTTCTGCCCCGAGGGGTGGTGGGCAGTTGCGCGGGGTGAGAAGAGGGGGCTCCTCCGCACACCGTCGCTCGACATTGAAACCGAGGTCGGCGGATCCGACAAGCGGGGGGTCTACCGGTGGCGATTCCCCCGTCCGGTTGTTTTCGCCTGTGCGACGGGGTAAGACCCTCGGCCCGGTCCACGGACCGGAACGCGCCCGTAGCTCAGCTGGATAGAGTGTCGGCCTCCGAAGCCGAAGGTCACAGGTTCGAATCCTGTCGGGCGTGCCATTCCGCCGAGCGCAAGCGCACCATGCTCTACCGCATCCGCCTCGCGTCGGCCGCGCAGCGCCGGATCGACGTCGAACTCCTGCTCGGGGTCGACGATCTCGCGGCCGCGCGCGGAGCCCCCGGCGTCCCGTCCGACTCCATGCTCGCTGAGGATGTCGGCGCTGGGGAGGGTGGCACTGAGGAGGGTGGCACTGCGGAGAGTGGCGCAGCGGACTGCAGTCCCTGCTCTGCAGGGAACGAGGTCGAGCTGTTCATGCCGGCATGGACGCCGGGCAGCTACCTGATCCGCGAGTTCGCCCGTCAGGTCCAACGCGTTCGCGCGCATCGTGTCGACGGGACGGAGATCCCCGTCCGGAAGCGCGCGAAGAACCGCTGGTCGTTCCCCGCGGACGACGCCGGGGTGGTCGTCTCGTGGCAGGTCTACGCGCACGAACTGACCGTCCGCACCGCCTGCGTCACCGAGGACTTCGCGTTCTGGAACGGCGCCAACGTCCTCCTCTGGCCGGCAATTCTCGCGCAGTCCCCGGCTCGCTTCGAGGTCGAGGTCCCGAGCGGCTGGTCGTTCGTCGCCGGCTCCGCGCCGGTCGAGCTCGAGGAAGGCAGAGCGACGTTCTCCTGCGCGAACCTCGATGAGGCGGTCGACACGCCGTGCCTCTGCGGGCCGGTCGAGGCGTTCTCGTTCGAGTTCGGGGGTCGGGAGCACCGCTTCGTGCACGCAGGACTCGCGGGTGTGCGTCCTCCCGAACGCTTCCGGGACGATGTCGCGCAGATCGTGCGGACCACGGCTGCGGTGTTCGGAGGGGAACTCCCCTACCCGCGCTACACCTTCCTCTCGCTGCACAGTGCGGACAGCCGAGGCGGTCTCGAGCACTGTGACTCCACCACGCTGCTGGCACCGCGGACGACGTTCCGTCCGCGGGCTTCCTACGAGGACTTCCTCGCGCTGATCGCGCACGAGTATCTCCACGTCTGGAACGTCAAGCGGATGCGGCCGCGCGAGTTCTGGGACTACGACTACGAGTCCGAGAACTACACGCGCCTCCTGTGGGTCGCGGAGGGCATGACCGCCTACCTCGACGACCTCCTGGTGAGGCGCGCTGG
>JBEAPQ010000177.1:0-3480 GCA_041164325.1 Planctomycetota bacterium
GCGGGTCGCTGGACGCGAAGTCCGGGATGTCGATGACCGTGATCCTGCCGTCCCCGGTGCGGAGCACGGCCGGCGCGTCCGGCGCACAGCCGGCCAGCGCGATCCACGCCAGTGCGAGCGAACACCGGACCGGGGAATGCCGTGTTCCCCGCCTCACTGGCGCTGCGCCGCTCCGAATGCCTCGGCCAGTCGGCCCGCGACCACGGTGGCCGCGAGGCGGCTCGGCCCGAGGGTGCGCGTCACCTGTCCGTAGGCCTGGGGTTCGTCGATCCCGAACCAGAGCTCGGGGACCGGCTCGGTGGGGGCATCGGCGCACCATCGGAACGGTCCGTCCGCCGCTCCCTCCATGTCCTGCAGCGCTGCTGCGACCGGCCGGAGGTCGATGCGCGCGGGCGGAACGAAGCTGGCGACCTCGAACCACGTCTCGGTCCGGTCGTGGTAGCGGTAGCGGGGGCCCTCGGCCGCCCGTTCGACGTGCAGCACGCGGTAGGCACCAGCCAGCGTGTTCAGCGCGATCCGCGACACCGGGGATGTGGTGCGCACGACCGAGAAGCCGAGCGCGCCGTGGACCTCCCGCTCGAGTGCGCCGGCCCGACACGCGGACAGCTCGTCCGCGACCCGCGCCCACTCGTTCTCCCACAGAGGAGCCAGGGACTCCGGGTCACCGAGCACGCGTTCGGCGTGGTCGAGGAGCCAGCGATAACGCGCCGCGCACTTGGCCGGGCCTTGCAGGCCGGCGAACGCGTCCGCGACCGGGGAGTCGGCGCGCGCGAGGTGGGCGACGATGCGATCGACCGCGAAGCCGCGCATCGTGCCGCAGGCCTGGAAGTCCCCGGTGGCGGCTGCGGCGAGGCACAGCTCCTCGTATGCGAACGCGACGTCGGGTCGCGTCACCGCAAGCATCGAGAGGAAGCCGTCCGTGTCGTAGTGGTCGTTGACGACGAAGGTGGCGTCCCCGAGGAACGCTGCCTGTTCGTCCTCGGGGGCGCGGGCGAACAGAAGGCAGATGCCGGTCGACAGGTCGGCCTTGTAGCGACGCGGTGTCCGATTGCCGGGCCAGTGCGACAGGTTCGGCCCGGCGGCCGTCATGCCGTCGACCGAGAGGTGGGGCAGCGCTGGGTCGAAGCCCGGAGCGTCGACGAAGGCTGGTGTCAGACGCGGGCGTGGCATCGGTTTCGAGAGCGTGGCGGGCCAGGACGGCGTTGCCAAGGGAGGCGTGCGTCGATGGACGGCTGCGCACCGCGATTTTTCGTTCGCGAGGCTTGCCTGGACGCGTGCCGCCGCTAGGCTCCCCGTCCCCACACGGGGGCGTAGCTCAATTGGTTAGAGTACCGGACTGTCGATCCGGTGGTTGCGGGTTCGAGCCCCGTCGCCCTCGCCATCCAAAGCCCGGCAGCCGCGAAAGCAGCTGTCGGGCTTTGCTGTTTCTGTGGTGCTTGCGGGCTCCCGGTGGCTCCTGTCGCCGTCCGTTCGACCTCGTTCGACTTCGTCTCGGCGCCGTCAGGCGACGCGTCCGACGCCCGGGAGAGCGTGCGCCGGACGTCTGCGGGCAGGCCGTGCCGATTGCCTTGCGCCTCTCGAGTCGGGGGCCTGCGCCTTCGACCGCGCGTGATGTCCAACCCTGATCCTGTCTACATCGACCGTCCGGCGGACTTCGAGCGACTCGTGGACCTCCTGCTGGAGGAGCCTGCCATCGCGCTCGATACCGAAGCGAACTCGATGTTCGCGTTCCGCGAGCGCACGTGTCTCGTGCAGATCGCGACCCGGCGGCGGACGTTCCTCGTCGATCCACTCGCGCCGCTCGACCTCAGGCCCCTCGCACCGGTGCTCGCGGATCCCGCGATCGTCAAGGTGCTGCACGGCGCTGAGTTCGACGTGCTGATGCTGAAGCGTGCCGGCCCGTTCGAGATCGCCGGGCTCTTCGACACGCGGGTCGCGGCGGCATCCCTCGGGATGGGGTCCTCGAGCCTGGCGGCCCTGGTCGCGGACGTGGTCGGCGTCGAACTCGACAAGCGCTACCAGCGTTCCGACTGGGGCGAACGACCGCTCTCGACCGGCCAGCGGCGCTACGCCGCGCAGGACGTGTGCTTCCTGCTCGAGGTCGCCGACGCGCTGCGCGCGAAGCTGCACGACGCGGGCTTTCCGCACTCCGAGGAGGTGGCCGCCGAGTGCCGCCGGATCGAGGCGCTGGTGCCTGCGCCTCCCGAGCCCCTCGAAGACCGGTGGTTGCGGCTCAAGGGTGCGCTCGCGCTCGACGGGTTGGGGCGACGCACGCTCGCGGTCCTGGATCGCTGGCGCCAGGAAACGGCGCGTCGGCGCGACGTCCCACCGTTCAAGGTGCTCGGCAACGACGTGCTGCTCCGACTCGCCGCCGAGCGTCCGCGCTCCGGACGGGAGGTCGCAGCGATTCTGCCCCAGAGGCTCGCTTCCCGCCTGACGGATCGCATCCTCGACCTGCTCGACGATGCCGAAGATCAGGGCCCCCTCGCGCGTCCTGTTCGGGCGCCGCGCGACGATCGACTGCGGCCCGATGCAGCGGTGCGCCACGAGCAGCTCAAGGCGGCCCGGCGTCGCGAGGCCGAGCGACGCGGCACCGATCCCGTGCTCGTCCTGCCGAAGTCGGCGATGGAGTTGTTGGCGGGTGCGCGGCCCGTGCCGTCGACGCTCGACGACCTCTACCGACTCGGCCAGCTGGAGCGGTGGCGGATCGAGCATGCGGGTGCGTGGATTCTCGATGCACTGCGCGGTCCGGCGAGAGGCCGCAAGCGCGAACGCGGCTCGCGCGGTCGCTGACCGGGATCCCGGCCGCTACTCCGACTCGTCCGCGTCACGTCGCGCTTCCCGGGTCGCGCGTTGACGGAGCCACTCCTGGCTGTCGAACGGCTCCGCCCCCGGTGCGGGAGCGACCGGCTCGTAGGTGCCGTCCGCGAGGATGCGCCGCGCCTTCCGGGTGTCGTGCAGGCCGGCGTCGAGGATCTCGCGCACACGCTCCCGCAGGGCTGGATCGAGGATGGGAACGGCTTGCTCGACGCGGCGGTCGAGGTTCCGCGTCATCCAATCGGCGGACGCCAGGAAGACCTCGGGCTCGGCGCCGTCGTTGAGGAATTCGTAGATCCGCGAGTGTTCGAGGAATCGTCCGACCACCGAGACCACGTGGATGTTCTCGGACAATCCCGGCACACCCGGGCGGAGACAGCAGATCCCGCGGACGCAGAGCTCGACTCGGACCCCGGCCTGCGAGGCCTCGTACAGCAGGCGGATGATGCCGGGATCGACGATCGCGTTCATCTTGCCGCGGATGCGCGCAGGCCTGCCGGACGCCGCGTTGTCGATCTCCCGTCGGATGCGCGCCGCGAGGCCTGTGCGCAGCGTGTGCGGGGCAACCAGGACGTGCTGCAGGGCCGGCGCTTTCGCATAGCCGGTGATCATGTTGAGCAGCGCGGCGACTTCCTTGCCGATCTGCTCGTGCGCGGTCAGGAG
>JBEAPQ010000178.1:0-9355 GCA_041164325.1 Planctomycetota bacterium
GGCGCTTCAGAAGCTGATGCAGCGCTGCGGCATCCGCTCGAGTGACTTCCGGCTCCACGGCCCGGGCTGACGAGCTCCCGCGCGCCCGTGTCGGGCTGGTCGAGACCACGCGGTCGGGCGCAATTGGACGTGCGTCGTGCGGCGCGCGCGACGAGACTCGTGCGGTCGCGGGGGGCAGCGACGCGCTCCCCCGATCCCAGCTCGGTCGCATCCCATGCTTCGCACACTCTTCCTCTCCTCGTTCTTCCTCCTCAGCCTCGGGGCGCTGTCCACGGCGCAGGAGACCCAGGTGCCCGGCCCCACCCGCACGGTGCCAGCGGCCGATACGGCGGCCTCGGCGCTCGTCTCGGTCGACGTCCTGCGCGCGCGCCTGAAGCCCCTGACCAGGGAGAAACTCGGGGCAGAGCTCGAGGGCTGGTACGAGCTGCTCCAGGGGCGGGTCGAAGCGGTGTCGGTCGCCGACATCGCGGTCATCGAGGGGTCCGTCGAGGACCAGGCCGCGGCGGGAGATCGAGCAGCAGCCGCACGCGTCGAGCGGGACGCCGTCGTGCGCCGCGTCAAGGTCGTCGTCGAAGAGCTGGATGCGAAGGGGGGCGACACGGAGGAGGTTGCCGCCTACGTCGACGCGGTGGCCGGACTGCCCCCGGTGACCGGGCTCCAAGCGACGTGGACCACCGTGCTCGCGTGGCTGCGTTCACCGGACGGGGGCATCGCTCTGGCGATCGATGTCGGGCTCGCGCTCCTGATCCTCTTGGCCGCGCGCGTCGTGTCGGGTCTGGTCGGCGGGCTCCTGCAGCGTGCACTCGGGCAGCTCCGTCAGACTTCCGACCTGCTCCGGAGCTTCTTGGTCCACACGACGCGACGGGTCCTGTTCCTGATCGGCGTCGTGATGGCGCTGAGCCAGGTCGGCGTCGACGTCACGCCGTTCGTCGCGGCCATCGGCGCCGCAGGATTCGTGATCGGCTTCGCGCTCCAGGGGACGCTCAGCAACTTCGCCGCGGGCGTGATGATCCTGATCTATCGCCCCTACGACATCGGGGACGTGATCACGGCTGCCGGCATCACCGGCAAGGTCGACTCGATGACGCTGGTGTCGACGACGATCAAGACGGGCGACAACCAGAGCATCGTCGTGCCGAACGGCTCGATCTGGGGTGGGGTCATCACCAACATCACCGCGAATCCGACGCGTCGGATCGACATGACGTTCAGCATCGGCTACGGCGACGACATCGGCCGGGCGAAGGACATCCTGCTCGAGCTCTGCGGCCAGCACGCGCTGGTGCTCACCGATCCGGTTCCGGTCGTCGAGGTGGGCGCACTCGGCGCATCGTCCGTCGACCTGATCTGTCGACCGTGGTCGCAGACCGGCGACTACTGGGCCGTGTTCTGGGACCTGACGCGGCAGGTGAAGGAGCGGTTCGACCAGGAAGGGATCTCGATTCCCTTCCCGCAGCAGGACGTGCACATCTATCGGCACGAGCCGGTCTGACTCCGGTCTCGTCCCGGGTCAGAACTTCTCGTAGCCCTCGTCCCCGGCGAGCTCGGGGTTCGGGTAGATCAGGTAGCACGTCCGGCAGGGGCCGTGGGGCTCGTCGGTGAAGACCTTGCTGCGATAGGTGCGGTAGGTCTCACCGTTCCAGATCGCCCAGAAGCCCTCGTCCATCATGTTGCCGAAGTCCGGGATCCCGGCGAGGCAGCACGGCACGACGCGCCCGTCGTGGGTGATGTAGCAGCGCTTCCACAGGAACCAGCACTTCACCGGGGGCGGGCCGCAGGGGCGCGCCTTCGGCTTGGGCGGTGCGTCCGTCGTCGGTGCCGCGGGTGTGCTCCGCGGTGCGTCGGTCGTCGCGAAGTTCGGCGGCATGGTCACGCGGACGCCGAGCGCATCGGCGGCTTCGCGCGTCCGGTCCATCCACTCGTTCGCGTAGGCGCGGTGGTTGCCGAGCGACTCGTCCCGGAGCGTCGGGTGGAACTCGACGAGGTGGTTGAACACGATCTCGTCACCGCCGAGCTCATGGACGATCTCGACGAAGCGCGGCGCCTCGGCGACCGTCCGCTTCATCATGATGTAGTTGAAGTTCATCCGCGGTCGGGCCTCGGCCGGCATCTCCTGCCGGCGCGCCGCGAACGCGCGGATGTTGTCCATCACCTGGTCGTAGTCGGCCCCGGTGCGGATCGAGTTGTAGGTCGCGGCCGACGCTCCATCGACCGAGAACGTCACCAGCTCCAGCGTTTCGAGCAGCTTCTCGCGGAAGCGACTCTCTCGCATCATCAGTGTCGCATTGGTGACGATCTCGAGCCGCGTGTTGGTGCGGATCAGGTCGTCGAGCTTCTGCTCCATCTTCGGCGTCATCAGCGGCTCGCCGAACGCCGAGAACTGCACGGTCTTCGCGAACGGGTAGAGCTCGGCGACGACCTTGTCGTAGACCTCGTCCGACATGAACCACTTGGGGCTGTTCGGATCGAGGAACTGGTTGCACATGAAGCACTTCAGGTTGCAGACCGTGGTCCCCGTCAGGTTGATCCAGGTCGGCATGGCCCGCACGGTGGGTGCGCAGGCGTCCTCGTCCTCCTGAGCGAGCCGCGCGTTGCACTCCTTGAACTCCGGGCTGCCGAACGGCAGTTCCTGGAGCTCGGGCGGCAGCTTGTCGAGGATCGATGGGTCTGCGGGCGTGAGGCTCATGAGGGCTCCAGATGGGCGCTTCGGATCCTATCGGACGCCCGGGGTCCCCGGCCCCAGTGCCATCAGGGTGCGTGGCCGTGGAGTCGCGAGGAGCACCCGAAGGGTGCCCCTGCGGTTCAGTTCCCGTCAGCCCGCGCCGTGCGGACCATCGCGTCGAAGATCACCATGCCCTCCGCGCGCTCGGCGAGGCCTGCTCTGCGCCAATCGGGGGCATGGAACGGCAGGTAGGCGCGGTCCGGGTGCGGCATCAGTCCCAGCACGCGCCCGGTGACATCGGTGAGGCCGGCGATGCCGCTCGGGGAACCGTTCGGGTTGGCGGGGTAGGACTCCGTGGCGGCTCCACTCTCGTCGACGTAGACGAACGCGGTGTAGCCCTCCGTCCGCAGCGTCTCGCCGAGGGCCGCATCGCGTGGGGTGAGCCGACCTTCGCCGTGGGCGGCTGGGACCGTCAGCGTGAGACCCTCGTCGAGGAACACGCACCGGTTGGCGGGAGTCCTCAGCGTGACCCAGCGGCACTCGTAGTGGTCGCTGAGGTTGTGGCTCAGGGCGACCTGCTGGGACAGCGAGCCGCCCTCGGTCCGCGGCAGCAGGCCGAGCCGTACGAGCATCTGGAAACCGTTGCAGATGCCGAGCGCGAGCCCACCCCGCTCGACGAAGGCGAGCAGCTGGTCGCCGATCGACTGCCGCAGTTCGTTCGCGAGCACCCGGCCCGCGGCGATGTCGTCCCCGTAGGCGAACCCTCCCGGCGCAACGAAGATCGAGAATCGCTCGAGCAGCTCGGGGTGGTGGCGCAGGTGCTTGACGTGCACGTATTCGGGCGCAGCCCCGGCGAGTTCGAACGCGTGGAACGTCTCGCGCTCGCAGTTGATGCCGGGGGCCCGAAGGATCAGGGCGCGCGGTGCAGCGGTCATCGGAGGTCCTCCGTCAGCGTGCCGTCGAAGTCGAGAGTGCCCTTGAAGGCCCGCAGCAGGTCGGCCATCGGCACCCGGGCCAGTTCCGTTCCCCCGCGCGTGATGACGCAGTCACGGTGATCGGCGGTGAATCCGCCGATCCGAGCGAACGGCACGTCGTAGAGGTTGGCCTCGAAGTCCGCGACGCGGTCCGCGGGCACCTCACAGAGGAAGCGGCTCTGCGACTCGCTGAACAGCACCTCCTCGGCGCGTGAGACACCCTCCGTCCGGACTTCGAGCAGATCGAGCGACACGCCCAGCCGGCCAGCGATCGCCATCTCGGCGGCGGCCACACCGAGGCCTCCTTCGCTGAGGTCGTGGCAGGCGGTGATCGCGCCCGCTGCGATCGCGCGGGCCGTGGCGTCCAGGACGCGCTTGCCGAGCGCGCCGTCGACGCGCGGGACGCTGGCGCCGAGCTCGCCGCGGGTCTTCCAGTACACCGATCCGCCGAGCTCGCGGCGCGTGACGCCGATCAGGTAGAGGTGGGAGCCCGCATGGCGCGGGCTCGAGGTCAGCGTGCGGGTCACGTCCGGCACGACGGACAGTGCGGTGACGAGGATGCAGCCGGGGATCGCGATCGTGCGGTCGCCGTCCCGGAACTCGTTGTTCAGCGAGTCCTTCCCGGAGATGAACGGCGTGCGGTAGGTGATCGCCAGCGCGCAGAGTGCGCGGGTGGCGCGGACCAGTTCACCGAGGCGCTCGGGCTTGCTGCAGTTGCCCCAGCAGTAGTTGTCGAGGACCGCCGTGTGCTCGGGGTCGCCGCCGCAGGCGACGACGTTGCGGAGTGCCTCGTCGATCGCACACTCCGCCATCGCGGCCGGGTCGATCCTCGAGTAGCGGGGATTGAGACCGCTGCTGACCGCGAAGCCCTTCGTCGATCCGAGCTTCGGGGCGATCACGGCGCCGTTGCTCGGTCCGTCGCGCCGCGGGCCGCAGAGCGGCTTGCCGGCGCTGCCGCCCTGCACCTCGTGGTCGTACTGGCGGATGATCCACTCCTTGCTCGCGACGTTCGGGTCGGCGAGGCAGTCGAGCAGGGCGCGTCCGAGGTTCGCCTCGTCCGGGAGGTCGGGGTCGCGGTGGTCGCCCGGTTCCCACACGGCCTCGCGTTCGAAGACCGGGAGCCCCTCGTGCATGAACTCGAGCTCGAGTTCGCCGTGGACCACGTCGCCGTAGCGGAGAACGAGGCGACCGGTGTCGGTGAACGTTCCGAGCACCGCGGCTTCGACGTCTTCCTCGTCACAGATCGCGAGGAGTCGGTCGAGCTTCTCCGGGGGGACGGCGGTGACCATCCGCTCCTGGGCCTCGCTGATCCAGATCTCCCACGGTGCGAGTCCGGCGTACTTGAGCGGGGCTGTCGCGAGGTCGACGTCGGCGCCGAGTCCCTCGGCCATCTCGCCGACGGCCGATGAGAAACCGCCGGCGCCGCAGTCCGTCACCGCCGAGAAGAGGCCCTCGTCCCGGCCGCGGAGCACCGCGTCCATCGCCTTGCGCTCGGTGATCGGGTCGCCGATCTGCACGGCTCCGCTCGAAACGGTTTCCGACTCGGTGTGCAGCTCGAGCGAGCTGAACGTGGCGCCGTGGATCCCGTCGCGACCGGTGCGTCCGCCGATGCTGACGATGTGGTCGCCGGGGCGCGCCCGCTTCTGGATCTTGTCGCGCGGGATGATCCCGATGTTGCCGACGTAGACGAGCGGGTTGCCGATGAAGTCCGGATCGAAGTGCACGGCGCCGTGGACGGTCGGGATGCCCATCGGGTTGCCGTAGTCACGGACGCCGGCGACGACTCCCTTGAGGACCCGGAGCGGGTGGAGGCAGCCCTTCGGCACGTCGGCGTCCGGCGTGTCGGCCGGCGCAAAGCAGAACACGTCGGTGTTGGCGACCGGCCGCGCGGACAGTCCGGTGCCCAGGATGTCGCGGATCACACCGCCGACGCCGGTCGCCGCACCGCCGAACGGCTCGATGGCCGACGGGTGGTTGTGCGTCTCGACCTTGATGCACAGGCAGTCCTCGTCATCGAACTCGATGACCCCGGCGTTGTCCTCGAACACGCTGACGCAGAAGTCGCGGTCGAGCTCGCGGGTCACCCGGGCGATCTCGCTCTTCAGCAGGTTGTCGATGACCTCGTCGCCGAAGCGGATGCGACCGGTCAGCGTCTTGTGCTTGCAGTGCTCGGACCACGTCTGGGCGAGCGTCTCGAGCTCGATCTGCGTCGGCTCCCGCCCCAGCCCTTCGAAGTGCGCCTGGATCGTCCGCATCTCGCGGACGGTCAGCGCGAGGCCTCCCTGCTGGCTGAGGCGCTCGAGCGCTGCGTCCTCGAGACCGCGGATCGGGACGGTGTGGACGGCGAGGTCCGGGTCCCCGCCAGGCCCTGGCAGCGCCAGCGGCACGGTGTCGGCGTCGACGATCTGCACCACCTCGTTGGCGAGGCACTGCTCCGCCGCCGCGACGCGGGCGGCAGCTCCCGTGCCGGGCACGAGGTAGGCGTGGTAAGTGCCGGTCAGCACCGCCGGTAGCCCCTGGTCGACGAGGGCCTTCTGGACGGAACGGGCGACCTGGTCGGTCACGCCGGGTCGGGGACGGATCGTCACCCGGCCGGGCTCGGCGACCGCGTCCGCACCCGGCGCATGGACGACGAACTCATCGGTGATCGGGTCCGCGAGCACGGTCGTCGCGAACTGGTCGACCGCCTCCGCGGAGAGCTCGCTGCCCAGCAGGAAGCCACGCCGTGACCGGACCGGGCCCTGCACCTCGAGACCAGCGCCGATCAGGGCAGATCGCGCCGCTTCGCCCGCGGGGTCGGGAAGACCATCGCGGACGCGCACCTCCACACGCCAAGCGTCCATCCCGGAACGATGCCGGGACGCTGGCCCGGATTCCAGCAGGCCCTGGGCCGGGTGGACGTCGGGTCGCAGGCGTGATCGGCCACCCGCTTCGGCTATGCTGCGCGCCCTTCCCCGGGGGGCGCGGCCACTGCGAGCCACGGCCTCCGCGCCACGGCGAGTGCCGTCGCCACGCATGCACGACACAGCTCTCGGGTGGACTCGCTCGGGGGCTGTGTGAGGAGAACGACCACGTGACCGAGACCAAGACCGTAGAGCTCCAGGCTGGCCTGGGCTTCGAACGTCCGCTGCTCGAGATGGAGCAGAAGATCGAGGAGCTGAAGCGCCTGGCCCAGAACACGCATCTGGACCTGTCGGGCGAGATCGAAGCCCTGGAGGCGCGGCTCGCGCGGCAGACCGAGGAGGTCTACGCCTCGCTGACGCCGTGGGAGAAGGTCAACGTGGCGCGGCACTCCGATCGCCCGCTGACCTCCGACTACATCCAGATGATGCTCGACGACTTCGCCGAGCTGCACGGTGACCGTCAGTTCGGAGACGACCGGGCGATGGTCACGGGCCTCGCCCAGATGGACGGCGTCCGCTTCATGCTGGTCGGGCACAGGAAGGGCAAGACCGTCAAGGATCGCCTCGCCTGCAACTTCGGCTGCGCGCACCCCGAGGGCTACCGCAAGGCGCTCCTCAAGATGCGACTCGCCGAGCGGATGAAGCTGCCGATCGTCACGTTCATCAACACGCCGGGTGCCTACCCCGGGATCGGCGCCGAGGAGCGCGGTCAGGCGGGTGCGATCGCGCTGAACATCCTGGAGATGTTCAAGCTCCGCGTGCCGATCCTGGCGATCGTCATCGGCGAGGGCGGTTCGGGAGGTGCGCTCGGGATCGGCATCGGCGACAAGGTCGGTATCCTCGAGCACGCCTACTACTCGGTGATCTCGCCGGAAGGTTGTGCGGCGATCCTCTGGAAGAGCGGCGAGAAGGCACCCGACGCCGCCGCCGCACTGAAGCTCACGAGCGCGGACCTCCTCGCGAACGGGCTCGTGGACGAGGTCATTCCCGAGCCCCTGGGCGGCGCGCACCGGGACCCGCAGGGCACCGTGATGCAGGTCAAGGCGACGATCCTGCGGTGGCTCGGTGAACTCTCCGCGCTCGACCCCGACGACCTCCTCGCGCGCCGGCACAAGAAGTTCCGGCAGATGGGTCTGCCACTCGGCGTCTGACGGGTCCGGGCTGCGCGGCGCGTTGTTCCAGGTTCGCGGAGCGGCTCCCGCGCCTGCGCGCCCCAGCCTGCGAGTGGAACCTGTCTCGGGCGAGGATGGGGCGGCCCGCGGGTGCCTGCGTCCGGTTCCCGGGGAGTCTTCGGCGCGGACCTGCGTCGTCAGGCGCCTGTGCCGGGCCCAGGTGCCCTGGCAGCCCCGCATCCGACCGAGAACGATGATGAACGAGAACGCACTGTCGGCGGGCGCCACGCGAAGCGCCCGTTCCTCCCTCGTCTGCGCGACGACCCTGGCCCTGCTGGTGATGGGGGGGCACGCCACGCGGGCGATCGCCCAGGACCCGCAGCCAACCGTGCGCGGAGTCGCGCCCGGGGCCGAACGCTCGGTCGCAGCATGGATCGAAGACCTGGGTGCGGAGGACGTCGAGGTGCGCAAGGCGGCCGAGAAGGCGCTGGCCGCACGCGGTGCCGAGGTCCTCGGTGAGCTCCAGGCGGCGGCCGAAGGGCACGCGGACCCGGAGGTGCAGTGGCGCGCCCGCCGCGTCGCACGGCGGATCCGAGCAGGTGGAGAGACCGACGGCCTCAAGCCCCGCGATGCGGAACCCCCATCCGTCGAAGAGGGCCGTCCGGCGCGCCCGCTCCCGGGCGGAGACGCATCGCGGATGCTGGAAGAGATCCGCGCGCAGATGGAGGAGATGCGGCGCCGGATCGAGGCGATGTCCGGTGGCGGCATCGCCCTCGACCTCCTCGACCGGGTGGGATCGTCGAGACAGAACTCGACTTCGGTGCAGGTGGGACCGGACGGCGTGCGCGTCGAGGTCCAGGAGACCGGCGAGGACGGCGAGCCCGTCAAGCGCGTCTACGAGGCGGAGAGCATGGAGGCGCTCCGGAAGGAGCATCCCGAACTCGGTGACCGCATCGGCTTCGGCATCCGCAGCCTGGACGGCGTGTCGTTCCCGGAGATCGACGTCGACCTCTTCGGTCGGGGCGGTGTCTGGACCGGTCCGAACGGCGTGGAGATCCGTCCGGACGGCATCGACATGGGCCCGTTCTCGGGGCGCGGGCCAAGATCCGGCCAGCTCCGCCCGCGGATGGGGACTCCCGTCGAAGTGGCCGAGGCGGCGCCGCCCGCGGAAGGCGAGCGGCTCGGCATCTACATCGGGGACCTCGATCCTGCGGTGCGTGACTTCCTCGAGGTCCCGGCGGACCAGGGGCTGCTCGTGTCCTCCGTCGAAGACGGCTCGCTCGGTGCCGAACTCGGTCTCCGTCCGAAGGACGTCGTGCTGCGGATCGGGGACCGTGTCGTCCGCTCGGCGGCGGACGTGCGGGCGGCCCTCCGCCAGATCTCCAAGGGCGAGCAGGTCGTCGTCGAGGTGAACCGGATGGGCGCCACGACGCGCCTCGAGGCGGCCAAGCGCCACGACGCGCCGAACGCGGGGCCGAGCGTCCGGCGAGGCTGATCCCCGCCGACGACTGCGGTGGCGGCCGTCTCCGGCGGCCCTACGCGCGTTCCTAGGCGAGGATGCTGGGTGTCCGCTTCTCGTCGGCCGCGGCCGTGCCGTCCAGGCGGCGCAGCCGGAGCTGACCGCAGGCCGCGCTCCGGTCGGCGCCGCGCTGGCGGCGCACGGTCACGTGGAGGCCTCCGCGTCGCAGCGACTCCGCGAAGACG
>JBEAPQ010000179.1:0-2581 GCA_041164325.1 Planctomycetota bacterium
CCGGCTCCGGGCCTCTTCAAGATCGCGCAGCAGGAGTTCGACCTGAACCTCGCCCGCTGTTGGAAGATCGGCCATCGGACCACCGACATCCTTGCGGGCCAGCGCGCCGGTGTGGGAACGATCCTGGTGGCGACGGGCGACGGCGGCAAGGACGGCACGTTCTACGTCGAGCCGCACCGGCACGCCCTGCACGTCCGCGACGCCGTCGCACAGATCCAAGAGTTCGAACTCGCGCTGCGCTGCTGAGAAGCCCCGACTCGATGGCGGCCGCTGTCGCTAGAGCAGACACGGCCCGTCGGACCCTGTGACTTCGTTGAGTCACGGGCTCTCCCGCGGCCGCCAAGCAAGCACGTCGCACGCTGTGGATTCGCGCTGCGCTCACTCGCCCAGCACGACGCAGGGCGCCACGGCGGACGCGGTCATGCCGCGGATGAGCGCCGCGATCGACGCCGGCCCGGGGACGACGCGGAGCCCCGTCGCGACGGCCTCGGCGAGGTCCGCGCGTCCCACGGAGTCGATCTCACTCGGAGTCGCAGCGTCCACGCCCACCACCCGGATCTCCCGGCCCGCGGCACCCAGCCCCATATCCACGGCGGCCGCCAGGGCGGCCGGTGCGACCACCACGAGGTCGGCGTCCGCGCCCAGACCCTGCGCGAGCTCGCGCCCGAGAGTGGCGACCCCGAGGTCGAAGTCCGGATCACCCGGACCCGGCAGCACCCGCGCACCGCGCTCGCGGCGCAGCGCGTCCGCCCTCTCGGCGACGGCGTCCGCGTCGGCACGCCACTCGACGACCGACGCCCCGAACGCCAGGAGCTGGGTCTCGAGACCGACCCGGCGCTCCCCCCGGGCAATGGCGGTCACCGGGACGCGCTGTAGGTGGGCCGCGAGACAGGAGGCGACCAACGCCGCATCGGAACCGATGGCCACCACCTCGCGTGGCGCACCCAACGCACGGGCCAGCGCGTGCATCGAGCCGCGGAACCACAGCGAGCCGCCGTGTTGGACGAGCTCGAGATGGACCCGCAGACCCGGCGGCACGTCGAACCCCGGCAGGATGACGCCGCCGACGAGCGGCGTCTCGACCAGGACTCCCCGCAGACGACGGGCCGCAGACTCGACCTGTGCGGCGACCGGACTCATGCGGGACTTCGTACCCGGACATCGGCCCGAGCGCACGCGTCAGCCGGAAGCTGCCGCCAGCAGCCCGACTCGACGCGCCCCGGCGCCCCGCAGCAGCCGTGCGCACTCCCGTGCGGTCGCGCCCGATGTGGTGACGTCATCGACCAGGAGGACATGGCGACCCGCGACCCGGCGCGGGCGCAACACCCGGAAGGCGTCGGCCACGTTCGCCGCGCGCGACGTGGTGCGCGGATCTCCCTGGGGGCGCGTGTCACGCACCCGCACCAGGACCCGGCGCCCGCAGGGCAACCCGAGCGCGTCCGCGAGCCCCTCCGCCAGCCGCGCTGCCTGGTCGAAGCCCCGCAGCCGACGTTTCCGCGGGTGCACGGGAATCGGCAGCACCAGCGTCTGGCGAGGCCACGCCGACACGGCCTCGCGACCGACCGGAATCATCTCCCGCAGCAGCCGGAGGCCCGCCGCGCCGTCCCCATCGAACTTGAACCTCCGCACCAGGGCCCCACCTGTGCCCGCGTAGTCCAAGGCTGCCCGCCGGAACGCCAACCCGCGCAGCGGGCGGTGGTCCGCGAGACACCTCCCGGTGACCGGCACCGTCATGCCGCCGCAGCGCCTGCAGCCCCCTCGTGCGGCTCTCCGCAGCATGACACGGCACGGGGAGCACAGTCCGGGTGCGGGCCCGCCGCAGCCGGGACACTGCGGCTCGACCAACACATCCAAGAGCGCGCAGGCAGCCTCGCGGGCCCACCGACGCAACACGAGCAACGTCTTCCGATCCATGCCGCCCTGTGGCGCGAGCAGGCCGGGGCGGCGCGCCCGCGCGAGCGGCGAGAGCGCTCGTCAACGACCGGGGAGGGCCTGGATGTCGTCCCGCAGTCGTCGACCGCGGTCGCCGAGGGAGGTCACGCGGGACGGACGCTCGGCGTCCGCAGGCAGCTCGAGCGCGCGGCGAACCGCGCGGACGTAGTCCTCCACCGTCATGTCCGGCGTATGGCGGATGCCCAGGTAGAGTCCGATTTCCTGGGTCAGCCCCATGTTCTGCTGGAAGTCCCAGGGGTTGCGCTGGAAGAAGTCGCGCAGGTACTTCCGGAAGGTCCGACGCGAGTAGGTCGCCCCGACGAGGTAGACGACGCCTGCGAAGGCGACGATCCCGAGGCAGACCAGCACGGTCGTCACGCGCTCCCGCAGCGCGTCCAGCACCGAGAATCCCTGGAGCAGGAAGCCCGTGTTCAGGAACAGGAAGCCGATGACGACCTGGATCTTGTTCAGGCTGTAGTCCCGGACCGAAGCGAGGCTCCCTGCACCGACGCCGAAGAACTCCTCGATGACCCTCCGCGTGCGGCGGAAGATGATCGAGTTGGCGAGGAAGAAGACGCCGACCAGGTTGCAGGTCAGTCCGATGACCGCCAGCTCTGCAGAATCCATGGGCTGTGGAACAGGTCGGGAG